>JANQJH010000591.1 GCA_028281705.1 Verrucomicrobiales bacterium | reverse complement strand
GATCGATTCCCGCCTGCCGCTGCGTGTCCATCACCACCCGCGTGGCATCGATGACGGCCTGATCACTGGGCAAGGCCGCCAGCCAATCGGGAATCGGATAGGAGCCCACCGTGGTCGTCAGAATGCGAGGATCCTCTGGAATCGCCTGTGCCATACCTTTTCCTAGTTTGAGTTCAAATCCTTGGCAAACCTTGCTTTGGCTTCCGGGTCCACAGGGCGGGTCCAGCGGCTGACCAAGGCGAAGACGGTCACGTTCACGAGGAAGCCGCAGCAACCGATGTCGAGCAGGCTCTTGACGTTCTTCGCCGCGCCTTCAATCCCCGAGCCACCCCCGAGAAAGAGGGCCGGCAGAGGCGTGAAACAGGTCACCACGAGCAAACCGGACAGCATTCCGGCAATCACGCCCGCCCTCGTCCCCCGCCGAAAAAAGAGCATGTCCAACGTCGCCGGAAGCAATTGGCAGGCATAGGCGATGGCCAGCAGCATCATCTCCGCGATCAAACTCAAGGGATTGAAATCACCAGTGCTCCGCTCGCTGGCGTGTACCAGCCAAAGGGCGAGTATGGTCGCCACCACAATCACCCCGCGTCCCACCCAGGTACGCTCTCGCTCCGAGGCCGCCGGTCTCACATAGCGATCGTAGACGTCTCGCGTGAGGACGGCACTGAGCGCGTGCAAATTGCTGTCCGCCGTGCTCATCGACGCCGCCATGATGGCCACCAGTAGGATCGAAACCACGATCACGCCCAATCCCGTGCCTAACAAGAGAGGGATCTGCTCCTGGATCATTGTGATGACCACTTGGTCCACCTCCGAGGGCTTGCTCCCGATCATCTCATGCGGGATCACCTGGCCGTCAACCAGGGTCGGCGGATAAAGGACGCGCCCTCCCAGCGCCACGATCATCACCCCAAACAGAAAACACGCGGGCAGGACCAAGGCAAAGATAAGCGCACAGCGCCGTAGCGTCGCGCTCGATCTCGCCGAGTAATAGCGCATCCACTGGGCCGGTTGCACCATGGATCCCACGGCGCCGAAGATACAAACCGTCATCAATTTCCACGCCGGCCAGGAACCGCTCGCTCCCGGGAGCGACTGAGCCTCCGGCGGCAGGGTAGAGACGGCCTTGAAATAGCCGCTGACGCCGCCCATGGCCGCCACCGTGGCAATCCCGGCAAGAATCATGCCGCCTAACAAGAGAACTCCCTGCAACACATCGCTCCAGGCCACGGAACGCATGCCTCCGACCAAGACGTAAATCATGGTAATCAACGAGAGCGCGTTCACCCCAAGACTGAACATATCCATCTCCACCCCCAAAATAGAGACCGGCGCCGCCGTGGGAAACAAACCCTGAGCCAGGTAGCCGCCCGCCTTGATCTGCATGACGATGTAGGGGATGACATAGAGAAATCCCGTGAGCGCCGCGAGCAAACGGACCGCGTGGGAACCGTCATAGTAATCCGCCACCATGTCGGCCGGGGTGACATAACCTCGATTCCGTCCCATGCGGGAGATTCGGCTCCCCAGCAAATAAACCGCCATTCCGGCCAAGGGAAGGTTCAGGGCAAAGAGCAAAAATGCCGCGCCATCCTTATACACCATGCCGGGAATACCCAGCATCGCTGCGCTGGAGAACATCGTCGCCATGATGGTCAACACCGTGACCAACACACCCTGGCCGCGCCCCGCGAGATAATAGTCTTCCTCCGTTTGCCGCCCTCTCAGATAGCCCCAAAAACCGATGCCCACGAGGACAACCAGATAGAGGGCGAGCACCACATGGGGCGTGTATCCGAGATCAATGGCAGCCAGAGTCATCATCATCAGTCGGAATCTCCCGCCAACCAGACCTTCCTGTAGGCCAGCACCACTGTCGCCGCCATGACGAAGAACCAGGACACGGCCCAGACATAGAGCACCGGAATGCCCCACACTGTCCACGGCGCCGCCGCATCGGGAGACGGGTTTACCAAATAGATCCCCGGTCCCGGGCCCATCACCAGAGCGAGAATGAACACCCCGGCCAGGAGACGTCCCAGTCGTCTCCGTTTCCGCTCTGCTTCCTCTACCAATGCCATGACCTCAAATCGCGTTCATCGAGTCTGGCACAAAGGCGATCACAAGCGAGCACACAAGTCAATCCTGGGCCACCTTGGTCTTGAACGTGCGCTGGTGTCCCGTCGCCGGGATACTCACGGTATAGGAGCGCCCATCGGGAGCCACCGAGAGCACGATGTGATTGCCGGAGCTTCCATCAACGGTATTGGCCATCAACTCCGGCGCCGTGTTGTTCACCTTCCCATCTTTCCGTTGATTCTTGTACATCTGATACATCGCCTCCAACGACGGCTGCGCCTTGAGATTCTTGAATACCTCGGGGGCACAACCCTTGGTCCGGCCGTTGTTCATCACCGACACCCGAGGTTTGAGACTCTGGATGACCAGTGGATGGTTGCTCCGGTCCAGTCCATGATGCGTCACTTGGTAGACATCCACTTCACCCACCAGATTGACCGGGCAAACGAGTTTGCTTTCGAGGTTCCACGTGAGATCCGTCCCGTTGTAAAAACGAAAGGGTCCAAATTGGAGAACGAACACCATGCTGTTGGCGTTCTCCGACAGATCCGCGTCTTTCAATGCCACCTTGTCGCAATCGAGGGTGTTCGCCACCGCTCCCTCAGGCGGCGGAATAAACTGACGCCGGGTCGCCAGGCAACGGAGACGAACCGGTGTCTCCCCTTGTTTGAGCGGGATCTCGTCCCCGGGATCAACCACCACGCGCTTCTTGCAGGGCAGATTGAAATAGTCCTCCCCCGGATGATTCCGCATCCCGACAAATTTCCCATTGTCATAAAGTGTGACCACGGGCACGACCTTGGACAAACCGGGAGCACCCCCGTAGTGATCCCGATCGTAGTGAGAAATGATCAAGTGATCGATCTGCTGAAGGCCCGCGATCTCGGTGACACAAGCCTTCATGCGCTCAATGTGGAGATCCTTTGGAAGCCCCGTATCAACCAGCACCGCCTCTCCTTCAGGCGTGACCATCAGGGTGGCCGCCCCTCCTTCCACATCAATCCAATAAATATCCAACCGGCCGTCACTCGGACCCGCCTCAGCCACCGCAAGCAAGCAAAGTGCGTAGATCAAAACAAGAAACTCCCATGGAATGGATCGATTCATCATCATGCCCCAGTTTGTGCCACCCCGGAGCATCAGGCCAGCTCCAATTTTCCCATCCACGACCTAACCGAAATAGTCGCTCACGTCAAGAAATGCAGGACCAGCGGCAAGGCAGGCGTGGTGGTACCCACGGGCCATCGTAGGTTAGCGATCATCAACCTGACAAACTGAAATACCAACCCGCAAGATCATGAGCAAACTCATTCCCTGGGAACCGTTCAAGGAACTGGCCGACATCCAAAATCGGCTGAGTTCACTCTTCTCCCGCAACCGCGAACACGACGCGCTCGGTGAAAGCACGCTCCTTCCCGACGTCGACTGGGCACCGGCCGTTGACGTATCCGAAGATGACCGTGAATACCTGCTCACGGCTGATCTCCCCGACGTGGAAAAGGATCAAGTCAAGGTCACGGTGGACAACGGAGCTCTTCAAATCACGGGCGAAAGGCACCACGAGAAAGAGGAGAAAGACAAGAAAAAGAAGTTCCATCGCATCGAACGCAGCTTCGGAAGGTACCAGCGCACCTTCCGCGTTCCTGACGATGTGGCCAGCGATCTGATCAAGGCCAAGTTCAAGAACGGCGTCTTGAAAGTTCATCTACCAAAGAGCGCGGGAAAGAAGCCGTCCGCTCAAGAGGTGACCATTTCCTAATCATCCCATCCAGCAGCCGGCCTCACTACCATTTTATCCGGCGCGAGTCAAGCAAGACAGTGCTGTTGATCCGTGCAAAATGGATCAACCTCACCCGGCCTGCCTTGACTCGCGACGTCTTTTGTGTTTCTCTTAATAATCTATTACCACTCACTGATTCACTGACCGACGACACCCAATGACTGAACCTGAGAGCCCGGCTCTTGAAGACACACAGGCCACCCTGAAACGCATCTACGCCCTCGTCGAGACAAGCACCTTTGCCGATGAGAACGATCGTTCGGCTCTCATTGATCAGTTGAACGAACTCCGTCGGGAGATCGGTGAGGAAGACGGTGCGGCAACGAAGAAGGACCTCCCCACGAGCCTGCACCAAGCCCTCCAGACCACCGAGGTCCTCGCCATCAAGCAACTGGTGAGCCCGTCCAACGGAGAGGCGGAAAAGGATCACGCCGAACTCTCGTGGACGGACCTGAGCGAAACCATCAAGGAACAGGTCTCCCTCTGGGAAGCAAACCACCCCAAACTGGCCGTGAGTTTCGCCAAGTTCAACGACGTCCTCGCCAAACTCGGCATTTGATCTGATCTCGCAGAGGCGCCAGGGGCGCGGCTTGGACTGTCCCCTTGCTCCCCTCCCGCAGATTGGACAATTGCTGCACATTCCCCAACAAGCTTGGCGATGCCGCGCCCGCATCTAGCGATGACACTAACTAGAAGCCCAAGCTCATGAACAAGAGAGATCTTACCAAGCACCGCGAAGAGTTGTTAGCCCAACGGAATGAACTCCTCATGGACCTGCGGCGCCATCAAGCGATCCCCGGCGAGCGGATTGACCGAGAGGACCGCGACCCCGCCGATCAGGCCAACACCGCCGTGGCGAGGAATCTCAACGAACGCATCGCCACCAGTGAAGACAATCTCCTGGCAAAAATTGAATCCGCTCTCCAGCGCGTGGAAGACGGCACCTTCGGCATCTGCACCCAGTGCGGGAATGACATTCCCGAGATCCGCCTCCAGGCAAAACCGAGCGTCTCTCTCTGCGTCTCCTGCCAAACCTTGAAGGAAGAATCAATGTAAGTAAGCGCCCAAGAATGCCCCAGGCCGGCCAAATCGCTGGCCTGGCGGCGCGACCGGCGAGCCTTCCTCCAACAAAACGCGTGCTTCCCCATTATTTCTCCCTAAAGGAAGGGAGTGTCCGAAACGCTTGCAACCGCACCCGCCGTCCAGATCAGGGATCTGCGGGTCGATTACGGTGATCAGGTGGCCGTCGACGGGATCTCCCTCGAGATCCCTCCAGGAGAAATCTTCGGCCTCGTGGGACCCAATGGCGCGGGAAAAACGAGCACCTTCAAAGTGCTGGCCACGCTCATGGATCCCACTTACGGCGAGGTCTCTCTCTGCGGCCTTGATGTGGCAGAAAAAACGGAACGCGCCCGCAGTCTGCTGGGCTACATGCCCGACCTGGCCCCGGTGCCAACCGACCTCAAAGTCTGGGAATTTCTCGATCTCTTCGCCGCCAGTCACGGCCTCGCCAGCCGCGCCCGGGAGTCGAAGATCGATGATGCTCTGGACCATGTCCAGCTGAGCGATCGCCGGGAGGATCAGTGCAAGAATCTCTCGCGAGGGATGAAACAACGTCTCGCCCTGGCGAAGACGATGCTCCACGAGCCACGGGTGATGCTGCTTGATGAACCCGCCAGCGGGATGGACCCCGTGTCGCGGGCCGCCCTCCGCTCCACCTTGCAGGAACTCGCCCGCCGGGGGACCACGGTCCTGGTCAGTTCGCACATTCTCTCGGAACTCTCCGCCATGTGCACCTCGGTGGGGATCATGTCCAAGGGACATCTCGTGGCCTCGGGAACGATTGACGATGTCTTGAGCCAGTTCTCCGGCCAAAAGACACTCTCGATTCAATTGCTCGCGCACTGGCCGCAAGCTGAAGAGATTTTTTCCCGCCATCCTCAGGTTCACGAAGTGACCTATGATGCCGACTCCCGCTGCCTCCGCGGCCGCTTCGAAGGAGACGAGAAAGCCCAGGTAGCCTTGCTAGCCGAACTCGTCAGCGAGGGCTGCCCCGTGCAGACGTTTTCGGAGAAGACACGCGACATCGAGTCCATCATCCTCGATTTGGAATCCCTCACAGACACGAAAACGACCTCTGCGGAAAACCATGGCTGATCTTCGTCCCGTGTACGCCTGGGAGATCTGGGCCAACCCCATCCTCAAACGCTACTGCCGCTCGCGCCTGCGCAAGAAGCATCTCATTCCCTGGTCCCTCATCGTTCTCATTATCACCCTCTTCATCGTCTTCCTCCTTTTCACGGTTTCGCAGCGCATGGGGGAGAATTACACCTGGGAGCACGGCGCGCGCGTCGCTCTGATCCCGCTGGTGATCCTCCAGATGTTCCTCCTCATGTTCCTCGGAACGGGAGCGGTGGCCGCCGGCATCGCCCGCGAATCGATCGATGGCATGATTGATTACCAGCGGCTCACGCCGATGACGCCCTTGGCCAAGATCCTGGGATACCTCTTTGGCTTGCCCATCCGCGAATACGTCCTCATGGGGATCACGGCACCCTTCGCCATTTACTGCGCCCATGCCGGCGGCGTGCCCCTGGAACCGGCCCTGAAGTTCTACAGCGTCTTCTTCTGCTCCGCCATTCTCTATCACTTGACCGGGCTCGTCGCCGGTTCCGTGGTCAAACGAAAGTTTCTCGCCGGCAGGACATCCCAGTTCTTTGTCGCCATCCTCTATCTCGTGCTTCCACGCTTTGCCGCGCTGGGCTTCATCTTTCTCGTCTATCTCACGGTCCTGCCCGCATGGGCCGAGCAAGCACTTCCCTTTGTCAACGAAGCACGCATGAACCGGATCTTTCCCGGCCTGGCCACGGAGGTACCTTGGTTCGGATGGGACTTTTCTCCCACCGTCTTCTCCCTCTTGATTCAGGCCTCGCTCATTGTTGTCTTCGTCGTCATCCTGGCGCGCAAATGGCGAGATCCGGAGGCGCACGTCCTGGGCCACGTGTTCTCTCTCTTCGTCTTCTTCGGCTACCTTGCACTCTTGCTGGGCAACGCCCTGCCTCTCATTGCCGAGGGCGATTTTTTTGCCGGCGCCAAAGTCATGATGGGTCGTGCCCCGCGTGAATTCCAAGGGGAATCTTACGGTTGGACCACGATGGTCTTGATGGGAATGGCCATCTTCTTCGCCCTTTTCCTCGTGATGCATCTCATCGTGCCCAACCGCCACGAGGCGCTTCGGGGATTTCGGCGCTCGGCCAAGCGCGGCAAACGACGGGTCGCCTGGTTCTCCGATGACAACACCAGCCTGGGATTTGTTCTCGTCTTGTTAGCCCTGGGATGGTTTGGCTGGGCCCTGTTTTCCCAGAGCATTTTCAATTCCGCGCCCTTCCGGGGCGTGAGGGTCGCTCCCTGGCAATGGCTGCTCCAGGGACTGGCCCTCTGTCTGCCGCTCCTGGCCTTTCAATTCGTCCTCGAATGGCGGGGCTGGCGCACCAGCCTCTTGCTCGTCCTCTTTCTTTGGGTCGTTCCCCCGCTGGCTGCCATCATCTTCGGCGCCAGTGGCCGTTTGGAAACTATCGCGATCTACTTGGGGTGTCTCTCCGGCCCCTTGATGCCCCTCTACGCCGTCGGTCAGGCGGCCATGGAAGCCCATGGCTCCGGCAGCAACACGCAAGCCAAGGTAGAGGGCGCCTACTGGTTCGCCGTGACCCTCTACGCCCTGACGCTGCCCTATCTCTTTACCCAATGGCGCCAATACCGCGCCAAGCTTCTGGCAACCGCCCAAGAAGGCCGGAGCGAGTAGTTAGAAACTCGACCCCTACTACGGTCCCTCGGTCATTCGAGATTCGCATCTTTGGGCGGATGACCACGACCCACGTTCATCGTCCAGTAGGCCTTGTGCATCCCGATCCCGAGATGATTCGGGCTGGCCTCCAACATGATCCTGCGATGACCGTCACTGTCCCACCAGGCCTCGAAGGCCGCCTCGGCCGAATGGCTCCCCATGTAAATGTTCTCCCCTTGGATCCGGCCGGGATAACGGGCATTGGCCGCCCGCATGACGAACGATCGATTTTTCGGCGTCGGCGAGGTGTGGCTGAAATAGCCCAGTCGCTGCATTTCCTGGCTGTGCCCAAGACTGGTCTGACAAAGTTCTTTCTGCAGGTAGAGGGTCGATAGCCCAAGATGCGCGCGCTGCTCATTGAAAACCCTAGCAAAATCACGCTGGGCATCACTTGGCCAGGGAGCGGTCTTTTGATTGTAGCGCTCGGTGCGGCGCCGATGCTGTTGTTGTTTGGCGAACAACTGCTGCTCATTCCGGATGGCGAGAAGGTTGTCGCCATACGGTTCCTTCTCAAAAACGCCCTCAAGATCGAGGGCAAAGGCCTTCTCCTCGTCCCCTTGCAGCAGTGCCATCTCCATCTCGAGTTCCAACACGATCTTGGCTTGAGATTCACAGGCATCCCAGATTTTCTCCGCTTTCGGATCATACTCGACGATCTGTCGGTAAGCCGCGGCAGCCCGGTCCCGCATTCGCCCCAGCCGGCTCAAGGCATCCTTCTTCTTCCCGAGCTCCCGCTGGGCAAACGCTAGAGTATCCTCACACTGCCTCGTCCAATCACTCAGCCCGCGGGAGTATCCCTTCAAGGCCACATAGGACTCCTTCAGCAATCGTTGAAACGCCTCCAAATGATGCTTCTTCGCCTCGGCGAGCAACTCTTGGTGGACGCTCTTTTCCCGATCGCTCAGCTGGCTCAGGGCTTGGTGCGCCTTCCGCCGCGTGTCCGAGTCCGCCGCCAGGAGCCACTCTTGCGCCTGGGCGCGTCGCTTGCCCGTCAAGACCGACGACGGTGTCTCGGCCAGACAAGCACAGCTCATCCAGAGGATCAGGAAAACACAACGCATGGGATGGG
>JANQJH010000576.1 GCA_028281705.1 Verrucomicrobiales bacterium | reverse complement strand
ACCCGCCCAGCCCCAGTAGGCGGCGATGAAGGGTTGTGTGAGAGTGGCCACGGCAGCGGGCAGGGCGAGGACGGGATCCCCATCCCCTGGGAGGCATCGAAGATTCCCGGGGTGAAGAGGACGATGAGCGCGGGGAATCCCACGAGCAAGGCTAACTGAAGGAAGAGTTGACCACGATCGCGCGCGAAGATGGTGAACCGGCGCCGAAGAAGGACGGCGAATTGGCGCCACGGGCCGGGAAGGGTGCGGTTGGCCTCACTCAGCGAATCCTCCAGCGACTGAGATTCGGATTGGGGATCGGAGGGCGAGGTCTCGGTCTCGGCGGCAGGCTGAGGTTGTTCCCGAGGGATTGCTGTGGTCGCCGTGGCAATCCCGGCAGAGCGGTAGTAGGATCCTCGGTGCTTTTGCCAGGAGATATGCCATTGGCTGGCTTCACGGGAGGCCAATTGAGGATAGATTTCTTCGGGATTCTCGACGCTGAAGTAGTGCTCCATGGCATCGGGCTTCCCGTGGTAGACGAGGCGGCCTTCGTAGAGGACGAGAATGGAATCGTAGAGGTCGAGATTGGAGAGGCTGTGGGTCACGTTGATGACGACGCGGTCGTCGACCTTGGAGAGGCCGTGGAGCAGCTGGACGATTTCGTTTTCGCTTTTGGGATCGAGGCCGCTGGTGACTTCGTCGCAGAGGAGAAGCTTGGGGTTGCTAACCAATTCGAGGGCGAGTCCCAGGCGGCGTTTCTGGCCCCCGCTCAAGACCTTGACGCGTCGATCGGCAATTTCGTCCAGGCCGGTCTGGCGCAAGACGACTTCGGTGATGGATTCCACTTGCTGGCGGCTGGTGGTGGAGACCCGTAGTTCGACCGCGCTCTCCACGCTCTCTTCCACGGTGAGAAACTCATAGGTCACGCTGAACTGGGGAACGTAGCCGACCTCCGCGAGGTCGAGTTCGGCATCGTCCGCCAGATCGCGGCCCTCCCAGTGAAGCGTGCCTCCGCTCTCTTCCAGGATGCCGGCAATGACCTTGAGGAGCGTGGTCTTGCCGCAACCGGAGGGACCCACGACGGCCATGAAATGTGCTCTGGGGACCGCGAACGACGTGTCGTGAAGAATGTTGACCTCCTCGCCTTCCTTTGCTGCGGAATAGGAAACGCCCCGGAACTCTAGCATCATGGATTCATTGACGATGGAGGGCGCTTTGCAACCGGCATCTTCACGGGGCATTTTCCCGGGTTGAGCCCTTTGAAGACCGATCGTATGGAGGGGGATGTCGCCTTCCCGCCGCTCTCGCCGCCGCAAACCGTCCCGTCGTCTGGGGTGGTGGTTCTTGCCGGCGGGTTTCGTGGTGATCCTCCTCGCCGGCGCCCTGGGAGTGAGCCTTTGGGCGAAACGCTATCTACGGAGCGAAGCCTTCCGGCAGTTTCTCAGCGGGCGGGTTTCCCAAGCGCTCGGTGTCGAGGGCGAGTTTGCTCCCCTGGCCTGGACGGACGGGTCGGCCTATTCCGACGGCTTCGATGGGCGAGGATCGGGTAAGGGTGTACTGGATCGGGTGGAAGCCCACGGGATCCGAGCCACGGTGGATTTGGGATCCTTCAGGCGGGATGCCTGGGAGGTCGAGGAGGTGAAGCTCAACCGGTTGGCCGTGAACTTCGGATCCGGGACGAGCGTTCGATCGATGGAATCGCAGGGATCAGCGGAGCCGTCTCCCGCGAGTCCGGCTTCGTCGTCTTTTTGGTCACGCTGGCTTCCGCAGAGAGTGGACCTGGGATCGATCCGCGTGTTGGACTTTGACTTCGAAACCGCCAACGAGGGGCGGCAGGCGAAGGGACAGGATCTTGCGGGCGTTCTGCGGCCTCGCGGAGGCGATGGCGGTGGCGGTGAAGGTTGGGATGTCGTGGTGGAACGTGGCGGCAGCGTGACCCTCGGCGATTGGCAGCCGGCGGCCCTGAATGGCCTCGAGGCGCGTTTCCGGGAGGGCGAGTGGTTCATCCACGAAGCGCGCCTGGAGCTTCTGGATCACGCGAGTCTGACGACCTCCGGGGAAATCGGCCGGCGCGGGCAGATCGCATTCCGATCGGACCTGAGCGGGCTCAACCTGGCAAGTGTTCTGGAGCCCGACTGGCGTCAACGCGTCTCAGGTGTGGTCCACGCTCAAGTGCAAAGCTCTGGGGTTCGGCGGACGGGGGAGAGCCGTTGGCGGGTAGAGCATGCCGGAAAGATCCAGTTAGAAAAAGGGGTGTTGGTGGCGTTGCCGGTCCTTGATCAGTTAGTCAAGCACACACGATCGGAGCGGTTTCGCCGATTGGTTTTGGACGAGGCTGAGGCCTCCTTCGAGTATGAGCCGAGCGCTTCGGAAAAGGGTGAGGATTGTCTCCGAATGGTCTTGTCGGTGAGCACGGATCGATTGCTGCAGGTCTCGGGTATCGTTGAGATTGCCCACCCGCTGGACCGGACGCGGCCTCGTCCGCTGACAGGCAATCTCGAAGTCGGGGTAGCTCGCGAGGTCTTGAAATGGCTTCCGGGAGCGGAGAAGCGTGTGTTTACGACGGAACGATCGGGTTATCTCTTCACCCCGATGCAGCTTGGCGGTACGTTGGAGGCTCCTGAGGAGGATCTGAGCCCTCGCCTGAGAAGAGCGGCGGTGGAGGAGACCATCGTGGCCGTTCCCGATGCGGCGATCGATGTCAGCCGGGGGGTGCTTGATGCGGCCAACGGTCTCTTAGGAAATCCGGCGGGAGGTTTGTTAGAAAATTTGGGAGGCGAGGTGCTCGATCGCACGGACCAGGCAATCAACGAGGGGTTGCGCATGGTGCCGATTCTCGATCTGGGAGGGCGTTAGTTTTTGCATCGTAGGGGTGGGATGGATCGATCGGTGGATTGCTTTGATCGATGATGGCATTGCAAGGATCGATTGGCGTTGAACCGTTCATGGGTTCACGCTGGGGGCCTTGAGCACTTCAGCAGTATCTTCTTCGACAACTTCGGACGGAAAGCGGTGGGCCGTGGTTCTTCCGGCGATGGTGGTACCCTTCCTCTTTTCCTGGATTTATTTCGTTCTCTTGCCGGGCACGGCCATCGGCAATGGTCTTTACGTGTTGGCGAAGATCATGCTCGTGGTGTGGCCCGTCCTGGCCACGCGATGGATCCTGAGAGAGCGCCTGACGTTCGGATTGGTAAACGACGGGGGTGGCTCGGCCCGGTGGAAGATCGTGTTGGGAGGCCTTGGCCTTGGCCTGGTCGTTCTGGCGATCATGGTGGTGCTCTTGGCCTCGCCCTTGGGAGAGATTGTCCGAGAGGGTGCGGAGTCCATTCGGATCCGTGTTCAGGGCATGGGCGTGCTCGATCACTTTTTCGTCTTCGCTCTCTTTCTCTCAGTGGTGCATTCCCTGATCGAAGAAGTCTATTGGCGGTGGTTCGTCTTTGGGAACCTCCGGCGGCTGACGCGAAAAACATCGACGGCCCATGTGGCGGCAGCGGTTGGGTTCAGCGCCCATCACATCGTTGTCCTCTCACAATTCTTCACCCTGGGGATGGCCGTTTTCCTCGGGATTTGTGTTGGGATCGGCGGGTTTCTCTGGAGCTGGCTCTACGCGCGTCAGGGAACCTTGTTAGGAGCCTGGCTGAGTCACATGGTGGTCGATTTCGGTATCATGGCGGTTGGGGCACGTCTCATGGGCTTGCTCTGATCTCCACCTGCAGTGCGGAGCCAAGTGATGCGGACTCTTGTCCGTCTGATGCGCGTTCTTATCGGCCGGAGGTCGTCTGTCTCGTGGCCTTGCTTGATCTTACCCATTCTTCGGAATTTCCCAAGTCCGTCCAAGAGCTTCCGGTTCGGTTCGGTCTTATTCCTTGGGATCGAGCTTTCCGGTAATCGCCTGCCATACAGCTCTATCAGAAATCTCAGCAGCCTTCTTGAGTATGATGGCAATGTAGGCACCTACAGTTACGCTGATGCCGATCTCCCACTGGACGAAGGCGGCCAACACGGCGCCTGCAATGGTGCAAATTGCCAACGAGAGTATGGTTGAGGCTGGCGGAGAAATTCGGTCAAGCTTGCGTGTCGTAATCATGATATTCTTTTTCTGGCGTGGCTTGAAACGTAGGATGGGTGTCGAGGGCGTGCAATACCGAGCCGAGATGTTGAATGGAGTTTGTTCGTAGGGCAGGCTCTTCACCTGGCACTGCGACAACCGGAGCGGTTGCCCTACAAAACTGTTACCACAAACTTTTTACCTCAATCTCGACGTGCTAACGGGACGCATGCCATCATCGCAACCCGCGCTCCCTTCGGCTCATGAGCTGAAACTTTCCTTTGGGAATCAGGAAGTCCGCGATGGGGCGACGGTGGCCGTCTACCCGGAGGAGAAAATCGGTGTCGTGGGACGCAATGGATCGGGAAAAATCAGTCTCCTCAAGATCCTGGGAGGCGGTGAGGCTCCGGATCAAGGGAATGTGTCGCGGCGAACTGGACTGGTTTGCGGCTACCTTTCGCATTCTGGCGGAATCTCAAGCGACATCGTGCGAAGTCGTCCTCTTTCGTGCTCTTTGGCGTTCCGCATTTGAGAACCGAGACCAGCATGGATACGCATGCTAGATGTAATTATTCTGGAAATTATGGTTTCTGGCCTCCCCGGGATACAATCAGTCTAGCCTCCGAATTTCTCAGTGACTTGGAAGTTTCGACTCTCGAATGCCTACTGGCTCTTCGATTGCAAGTCATCCATGGGCAGCTAGCCTGACTCGTGCCAATTGAGAAGACGTTACTGATCCTCGCCAATTCGATCAAGCGTGGCGGACGTTGTATTGCAGGCCGTGAGTTTATCCATACTGGCAACAACGAATGGAAAACCGGTTCTTGGATTCGCCCAATCGACTCCCAAACAGAGGAGGGTGAGATCCCCACGGAGAAAACTAAAATCAAGGGCCGTTGATTAAGACCGCTGGATCTGGTTTCTATTTTCCTTGAACGACCTGCTGAGGATCCCGGACATCCTGAAGATTGGATACTTGATCCGTCAACGGTCTGGCGACGAAAAGGGTCGTTCCTCACGAGGGAGGTTTCCAAGATCTGCGAAAAAGGCTTTGACTGCTGGGGATCGAGTTCTGCCCAATCCAGACGCATTAGGCAAGGAGCTGTGGAGAGGATGGCGCATCCCAAGACATTAGCACTGATTCATCCGGAAGGTCCATGCCAAGTCCGCATATTTAAGGAAAGCGATGGGAAGATTCGCACTCGACTACATTTATCAGTAAACTCCGTCGAACACCTCTTCGATGTGACTGATCCCGCCTTTAGCTACAATCACCAGATTAGGAAGCGTCTTGAAATAGAAGATCGTATTGAGATTGCTTTCAACGACCCTGCAGAAGTTGCTGTTTGTTTGAGTCTAACACCTCCCTTTCACGGCTACCAATATAAGATTGCGGCCTCTATTATAGAGCTATGAATCCTCTCTTTACAATCGGGCACTCCACACGCTCTCTGGATCTCTTTTTAGAGATCCTTTGCAAGCATCACATCGAAGCAATAGGCGACGTTCGTTCGCATCCTTATAGTGAACGAATGCCATGGTTCTCAACAGCTCCCTTGAGGCAAGCTCTTGCTGAAGTTGGCATTCGCTATGTCTATCTCGGGGAAGAGTTAGGCGCGAGGCGCAGTGAATCCTGCTGTTATGTCGGTGGTCGGGCAGATTACGAACGCATTGCGGAAACGCCCACGTTTCGACACGGGCTAGATCGTCTTAAGAATGGGCTCAAACATTACCGCATTGCCTTGATGTGTTCTGAAAAAGAGCCACTGGATTGTCATCGGACCATTCTAGTAACGCGATACGCCAAAGAGTTCGCGGAGGTTTTTCACATCTTGCACGATGGTTCTCTTGAGAGTGAAGCCCAGTTTGAAGAACGGCTTATGTCCCTATTTGCTGATCCAGGAGACGATTTGTTTATGTCTCACGAAGAACAGCTCGAGTCGGCCTTTCGTCGCCGTGGCCAAGAGATCGCTTGGGTAGAGCCTGAATCGAAACCTGTTACACATGAACACTAATATCGTGCACACGATTGGCTTTACCAGAAAGGATGCCGAGAGCTTCTTTAGCCTGTTGGCAGGCAGTGGAGCTCTTCGCGTCATCGATGTTCGATTGAATAACAGTTCGCAACTCGCAGCCTTTTCCAAGAGAGACGATCTTTGTTACTTTTTGAGGGAATTGTTAGGTATTGATTATATACATTTACCAGAACTCGCCCCCACTAAGGAAATCCTTGCTGCGTTCAAGAAGCACAAAGGCGACTGGAGCGTTTATGAGCCTGCTTTCGTCGATCTGATGAGGAAACGTGAGATCGAGAAGCGTCTTGATCCTGAACTCATCAAAGGAGGGTGCTTGTTATGCAGCGAACACGAACCTCATCATTGTCACCGGAGACTTGTGGCAGAGTATTTGCGTGAGCATTGGGGTGACTTGGAAATTCAGCACCTAGTATGAGGCTTCGGGAAGCGGAATGAAATGGTCGTTCCACGAGGAGTCGCGAATCATGGTGGTCGATTTCGGCATCATGGCGGTGGGGGCACGTCTCCTGGGCTTGCTCTGATCTCCCCCTGCTGCTAACGGGACGCATGCCATCATCGCAACCCGCGCTCCTTTCGGCTCATGAGCTGAAACTTTCCTTTGGGAATCAGGAAGTCCTCGATGGGGCGACGGTGGCCGTCTACCCGGAGGAGAAAATCGGTGTCGTGGGACGCAATGGATCGGGAAAGACCAGTCTCCTCAAGATCCTGGGAGGTGGTGAGGCTCCGGATCAAGGGAATGTGTCGCGGCGAACTGGACTGGTTTGCGGCTACCTCTCCCAGGAGTTCACCCTGGATGAAGACCGGTCGGTGATGGACAATGTGCGGGATGGTGGGCAGCAGATCCTCTCTCTGATCGAGCGCTATGAGACGGGCGATCTGAGTCCGGAAGCGTTGGAGGAGTTGGGCAACGACATTGAGGCGGTGGACGGCTGGAATCTGGATCAACGGATTGAGACGCTCTTTCAGATGTTGAATCTGCCTCCCAGGGATCGGGTGGTGCGCTACCTCTCCGGCGGGGAGAAACGGCGCGTGGCCTTGGCTCGGGCCCTGGTGGCCCAGCCGGCATTGCTTGTTTTGGATGAGCCGACGAACCATCTGGATACGGAGACGATCAACTGGCTGGAAGACTACCTCGGCGCCTATCGGGGAGCGTGCCTCTTTGTGACACACGACAGGTATTTTCTCGATCGTTTGGCCACGCGGATTATCGAAGTGGCGGAGGGGCGATGTTTCACCCACGAGGGCAACTATGCCGAGTACCTCGAGGCCAAGGCGGTGCGGATGCAGCAGGCGGAAAACACTGAGCGCCGAAGGCAGTCCTTTCTCCGGCGAGAACTCCACTGGGTCCGGGCCGGGGTGAAGGCGCGGACGACGAAGTCGCGCAGCCGGCTCGATCATTTCTATGCCGTCAAGAGTCAGGAGGCACCGCAGGAAGAACTGGACGTCGACCTCATCATCCCGGAGCCGCCGGCCTTGGGAAATGTGATTGTCGAGACGAAACAGGCTGCGATTCAGCTCGCGGAAGATTTTCTATTCACCGGATTGGATCTGGCCTTCGAAGCGAACACGGTCACCGGTATCATCGGGCGCAATGGCCTGGGAAAAACGAC
>JANQJH010000550.1 GCA_028281705.1 Verrucomicrobiales bacterium | reverse complement strand
CTTCTCGACGGCGCGACCCTCGGTGCGGTCCTCGACGTAGAGAAGCAGGGTCCCCCCATGAGCGCGAAGTTCGTGCTGCGCGTCGAGAATGACGCGGTCGTTCATGTGCGCCCGCGAGGCGATGAGCGCATCACGCTCGACGGCTCAGCCATTGAAATGAAAAACAACAATGGTTCGATCTCCCGTTACCGCGGCGCGTGGAAGGACGGCGCGCTCGAGTACACGCTGGAGACGGTGCGCCTGTCGGACAACGCGCGCGTCTTGCTGATCCGGAGAGCGTTTCGTGTCACCGACGACGGCCTGCTCGTAAGCGTCAGCGTCAATGAGAAGCCCGCGGAGGTGGCGCTCTACCGCCATCCGGAGGACATCGCACTGCCCTCGCCTGCCAAGGCCTCGATGGCCGACATGGCGTGGCTGGCCGGCGCCTGGGCCGGAAAGCTGGGCACGCCGTCGATTGAGGAGCGTTGGAGTCCGCCGAAGGGCGGCGCCATGCTCGGCGTGTCACGCACAGTGAAAGGTGACAGGATGGTCGCGTTCGAATACCTGCGCATTGTCGAACGCGAGGGCGGCCTGGTCTATGTCGCGCAGCCCGGCGGCACTCCCCCGACCGAATTCACGCTCACGGAGCTGAACAAGAAGCGCGCCGTGTTCCTGAACCCTCGCCACGACTTCCCGCAACGCATCGTGTACGAACTCTCGAGTGGAGGCGCCCTGACCACATCAATCGGCTTCGCCAAGGGTGGCCGCCCGCAGAGCTTCGAGTTCACGCCCGAGGGCAAGTAGCGCTGCCGCTTGCCTAACGGCGGCACTTCTTCACCGGCGCCTGAGAGTCGAGAATGCCGTCTCGTCTCGTTCCCGGGCGTAGGTCCGCAACAGTCTCCAATCGGACATACTCTACATGTACCGCAGCGACCGCGTCAGATCGGAAACTTCTTCGAATAACGACGCCTGAAGGCGGATTTTCTCAGTTTGTTGTCCGGTTTCGCCGACGGCATGAGGTTAGTATTCTAGATTACCATGAAACGATCTAGCAAGACGGACGAGA
Organism: Verrucomicrobiales bacterium; assembly: GCA_028281705.1. Lineage (GTDB taxonomy): Bacteria > Verrucomicrobiota > Verrucomicrobiia > Verrucomicrobiales > DEV007 > JAACDM01. The sequence goes on along the minus strand of JANQJH010000550.1, from coordinate 8,065 downwards.
AGAGCTTGTTGACCCGGTACGTCGCGACGGGCGACGAGCAGTGTTTCCAGGAATTGGTGGATCGATACCTGGGAATGGTACTTGGATGCGCACGGCGGTCGATCCGCAACCGGGAGCTGGCGCAGGAAGTGGCCCAAAACGTCTTCACTGTTCTGGCTCAGAAATGCTCCAAGTTGAGTCCCGAAGTCTCCTTAGGGGCCTGGTTGCATCGAGCGACCGTTTTCGAGGCGACCCGGGCCCGTCGCAAAGAGTCGTTGCGGAGAGAAAAAATGACAGAGTTTGCCAAGCACGTAGACACCGAACCGTTAGAGGTAAGCGAAGGATGGCATGAGGCCGTGCCGCTGCTCGATGCCGCGGTGGATCGCCTCCCGCGAGGCGATCGTCATGTGGTGGTCTTGCGTTTTTTCGAAGGACGGACCTACTGGGATATCGGTGCTCGAGTCGGCAAGTCTGAAGAAGCCATCCGCAAGCAAGTACATCGGGCTCTGGGAAAGCTCTCTCGCCTGTTGCACAGCAAAGGGGTCGCGATTTCGGTTTCTGCCTTGGCAACCGGACTGGACCATCGCGTTCTCGCGGTGATTCCGGATAACGGACTGGTGGGAGCGATCTGTGCCAACGCCGTGTCATCCGCGACCGTGCCGACGGTGACCACGACCGTGGCGTTTCAGAAAGTGATGACGATCGTCGCAACGTTAGGCATCGCCCTTCCCATGGCAGCGCTGTGGGGGCTAAGCCTATCCTATGCGCAGGAGTCCAAACAACTAGAGGGGAAGAACCAACGCCTGCGTGACGCCGCAGGAAGACCTTCCCTTCTGGATACGGGTAGGCGCGGATCTCGCGAGCTTGGGAACAATGAAAATGCGGAGGGAGTCGACCTTCAAAAGCTGAAAGCACAGCTCCGCCAACTCGAGCAGCGGCCTCATGAGGTGAGGTCTCTCTTCCGGACGCTAGCGCTGATCTACCAGCTCAGCGAAGAGCAGCTCCCCGCGGCCTTCGAGATGTTTCAGTCCTCTCCACTGACGGATAGCGAGCCCCACATTCACGAGGCACTCTTTACGCGCTGGGCGAAATTCGACCCCCGAGAAGCGACGAAGCGCACGAAGGAGGTACGATGGCATTCTGGACGATTGTCGGCCTTGGAAGGAGTCATCAAGGAGTGGGTTGTCCACGATTCAGAGGCGGCATTGGCAACGATGAATCATCTCGAATTGGGCTCGCATCAGAAGGAGTGGATTCGTGGTCCGGTTGTCTCGGTGCTGGTGGCGCACGATCCTCGGGAAGCATTGGCGCAACTGCCGTCGGCATCGGGGGCGTTGCGGAGCAATCTCCTGAGCACCCTCTCCAAAACGTGGACGAAGCAGGATCCAGAAGCAGCCTTGTCGTGGGCGGCAGGGCTTGAAGGGGATGATCGGGACAAGGCCTTTCCCGTTGTTATCAACCAACTGGCAAAGCAGGACCCCGCCCTGGCGCTGGAGTCCGTGCTGGAGATGGAGAACCTGCGGGCTCGTGATCTGCGAGATCTCTTTAGTGGGTGGGTCCGCACGGACCTGCGGGGCGCCATCACCGCCCTGACAGAAAAGATACCCGAGGAACTGCGCACCGAGCAGGTCATTCATCCGTTCTGTTATTCCTGCGCGCAATCCCCGGTGAACCAAGTTCTCCAACTAGCAGAACAACTTCCTGACCAGATGGTGGTCAACAAGTTCTTGAGCTTGGCGGCCATCAGCAGGCGAAACGACATTCCGGGAGCCTTGCAGTTGTTGAAGGAAGTCCCGGAGTGCAAGTGGAGGGAACAGGCCGTCTCCGGCGTCACGAAGAACTGGTTAAGGCAGGACGTCCCCGCGGTCGAGAGATGGCTGTGGTCGCTTCCACGTTCTCTCTCACGAGACTCCGGGGCAGCGACGATCAGTCGGGAGTTAGCCAAGAGCGATCCAAGCACGGCGAGTGCGTGGGCGCTCACGATACGCCACCCCGAATGGAGGACACCGCGGTTAGAAAGTGCTGTTCAGTCATGGGTGCGGAAGGACCGTCGGGCGGCAATCGACTGGTTAGCAAACACCCAGGGACTGAGCGATGAGGAAAGGGAAAAACTCATGAACATTCGCTAGGACATCGCTATGAAACGGAATGTCATGATTGTCATCGTCGGCGTGCTCCTGTGCCTCGGACAGTGGGGAAAAACGCAGGATCTCAAGAAGAGGATCGCAGAGCTCAAAAGCGAACAGGCGAAACTGAACGACGCCACCAAGGCGAGGGACGCCCGCGAAACGCATCGTTTCAAGCCCCCCATCGACCGCATCGCCCAGGTGAATACCTTGGTGCGGGACCTGCACAGATATCGTGGCGGTGGCAAACCGCAGAAATGGGCTGCCCTCGGATTTGCCATCTTCGAGGTTCCACCCGCCGAGATCCCTGCTTTGGCGGAAAAGATCTGGGCGGAGGATTTTTCGCCCAAAAGGGCCTGGATCATCCAGGCGCTCATCGAGCATTGGAGCCGATATGATCTGGAGACGGCCTTGGAGGCGGCGAATCAGCTCACGGGGCAGAACCAAGTGATGGCTCTCCGGGGGCTCATCAATCCACTGCTAGAAAGAGATCCGGCCCGACTGGAAAAACTCGTTCTGAAGAGACCCAAGGCACAGATGCTTAGCTTTCCCTTTCTGGATCATCTGGTGAAGCAGAATCCACGACAGGCTGCTCAGTTTGTTCTCGAGAAAATGGGAAACGAGGATGATTTCTCCGTTTGGCGGGTAGCCTCAACCTGGACTCGGCAGGATCCCGAGGCCGCCTTGCAGTGGGCACTATCGTTGACCGACGAGCGGCAAAGAAGAGAATCCATCAACGGGGTCGTCACGACCTGGAGCCGACTCGATCGCGAGAAGGCCCTGAGCGCTTTTCTCGAAGTCGAGGCCGGATCATTACGGGCACGTACGCTAGGAATCCTCATGGGGCAATGGGCGCGTGATGACGCTGAGGCCGCCTTTGATTACCTCTTCGAAGAACTCCCGGTGGAGGATCGCGATGGACGGCTTCTGAAATACATGGCCCTCGAGTTAGGCGGAGTCGATGCCGATCAGGTGATTGCGGCTGCGAAGCGAATTGAGGACCCGGAGCTGCGCGGGGTCTTCCTGGGGGAAGCCGCCCTCCGGCGGCTCTACGACGACGCCCGGAGCTTGGATGTTGCAACTCTCCTGCCGGAAGGAAAGTACAAAGACATGATCTACGAGGAAGTTGCGCACGACTTGGCTTCCCAAGATATGCCGGAGGCCATCAAGTGGTTGGAGAGTCTTTCGGAATCGAGCTCGCGCGATGCCGCCATCGCCGCTATCACACCCTGGCTCTTGAACAGGGATCCACTGGAAGCCGTGCGCTGGGCCGAGTCGATCACCGCGTCAGCCCGCCGCAAGACGGCTCTCACGAACCTCGCAAGAGAATGGCTGCGCGATGACCGAGCCGCGGCCACGGATTGGATCAAGGCCGACGAGGCGTTCTCGTCAGCGGAGAAAACAGCCTTGTTGCGCTGAGAAGGGCAATGATTGGGAACGGCTAACGATATCCGCTATTCAATTCAACGGCTTCCTCGGATCGGTAGATTCCGAGGAGAGAGAGGTAGATGGTCGTTGAGGCCTGGGCAGAGAGTTTCGACAACAAGCGGCTGAGAACCTATGGTGGGGCCTCAGCCCATACTCGACGCCCGCAACGCCTACCGGCGACTCTTCTTCACCAACGCCTTCTTGTAGTTGTCGATCCCGTCGGCGATACAGTGGGCAATCCTCTTCCGATGCGAACTCGTGGCAATCTTGCGCGCCTCATTCGCGTTGGAGAGGAACCCTCCCTCGAAGAGGACACCGGGTATCTTCAGCCCCGTGAGCACCGTCCACCGTGCCCGCTTGATCCCGCGATCGATGGTCCGGACGCGATACATGGCCGAAGCGTGAATGGCAGTCGAGAGAGCGATGTTTTCCGAATCGTGGTCGTTGCCCTCGTGGTTGAGAAAATCCGAACTCCGGCGGCCGACAAAGGTCGAGGAAGAACCCTGGGGCGAGAGGGCAAAGGTTTCGATCCCGTAGGCCCGCGACTGCCCCGAGTTGTAGTGCAAACTGACAAAGATGGCATTCCTGTAGCGGTTGGCGATTTTCACCCGATTGCCCAGTGTGACGTAGCGGTCAGAGGTCCGGGTCATGACCACCTTGTAGCCGCGCTTTTGCAGCTCGCGCTTGAGTTGATTGGCCGTGTCGAGGGCGAAATACGATTCCTTGCCCAGGGCGCAGTAGGCGCCGGAGTCATGTCCGCCGTGGCCGGGATCAAGCACCACGGTGTCAAAAATCTTCCGGCCCTTGGTCTTGCTCTTGCTCGGGCGCAACACCGGGTCGATCAGCTTGCAAAGGTCCAGACGGGAAACCACCACGTGATTGCCGTGGCGAGTGATGGGATAGCTGAGGATGAACTTGATCTGATTGATCATCAGCGTCTGGGAACCCACCTGCCCAGTCATGGTCAGTCCGGCACGCTTGGAGTGAAACCGAATCACCTTTCCTCGCACCGTTTTATTATCAAATTTATAGAAATCCACGAGACTGTCCGCCGCGATGTAGCGGCGTCCGTCTATCTTGACCTCCTGCCACTTGAAGTCGCTCGCCATCAGGGAGCCGAGAAGGCTTACCGCAATCCAGAGAAAGAAGCTGTATCGCGGGAGGCGACGAAAAAGCATGGTGCGAGGAACGGGGGTAGAGACGCGCGAGAGCATAGAATGAATTTCTACGGGGTGCAATCCCTAGAAGAATTAGATTTTGCAAAACCCAGGGCTCCCAAGATAGTAGCGCGCCATGTCCGAAGAGATCTCAAAAGTCTATCAACCGAGCGAGGTGGAGTCCCAGTGGTACACTCGCTGGCTGGAAGCCTCCTGCTTCAAAGCCGATGAGAACTCCGATCGCGAAGCCTATTCGATCGTCATTCCCCCGCCCAATGTCACCGGCGTCCTCCACCTCGGACACGTGCTGAACAACACGATCCAGGACGTGCTCTCCCGACGCGCCCGGATGAAGGGCAAAGAGGTCCTCTGGCTGCCGGGCACGGATCACGCCGGCATCGCCACCCAGGCCGTGGTGGAACGCGCCCTGCGTAAGGAGGGCACCACGCGCCGCGAACTCGGCCGCGAGGCCTTCCTCGATCGCGTGCGCCAGTGGAAGGACGAGCACGGCGGGATCATTATCAAGCAGCTCAAGCGCCTCGGCTGCTCCTGCGATTGGGACCGCGAGCGCTACACCCAGGACGACGACTATGTCGAGCGCGTCCTGAATGTGTTCGTCGACCTCTACAACAAGGGGCTCATCTATCGCGGGAAACGCATGGTCAACTGGTGTCCGGTGAGCCAAACCGCGCTCTCCGATGAGGAGGTCATCAAGCGGCCCTCCAAAGGCTCTCTCTATTACATGCGCTACGAGATCGTCGAATCCCCCGGCGAATTCTTGGAGATCGCCACGACTCGTCCCGAAACCCTGATGGGCGACACCGGCGTCGCCGTCCACCCCAAGGACCCCCGCTACCAAAAGTACCTCGGCAAGCATTGCTGGCGCCCCTTCCCCCGACAGCAAATCCCCATCGTCGCGGATGAGCACATCGACATGGAATTTGGTACCGGCGTCCTCAAGGTGACACCGGCACACGACAAAGCCGACTTCGACATCGGGCAGCGCCACGATTTGGAGGTCATCGACGTCCTCAATCCCGACGGCACGCTCAACGCGCTGGCGGGTGCCGAGTTTGAGGGCATGGATCGGATGGAAGCCCGAGAGAAGGCGGCCGACAAGCTGGAGGAACTCGGGCTCCTCATCAAACGCGAGCCCTACGAAAATGAAGTGGGCTTCAGCGAACGGGCCAACGTGCCCATCGAGCCGCGCCTGAGCTTGCAATGGTTTCTCCGTTACCCCTCGGTTCCGGAAGCCACGGGATCCGTCTTGCAGGGGGACATCACCTTCCGCCCGCAGCGCTGGGTCAAGACCTATGGACACTGGATGGAGAACATCCAGGACTGGTGCATCAGCCGGCAGTTGTGGTGGGGACACCGCATCCCGGTGTGGTACCCCAAGGACCGTCTGGCGGAGATTCAGTCGGGCGAACTCGACGAGGACACGGTGCGTTCGCTCATCCACGTGGACACGCAACCACCGGCCGATGCCGAGGCCTGGACTCAGGATGAAGATGTCCTCGACACCTGGTTCAGTTCCTGGCTCTGGCCCTTCGCCACCATGGATGAGGACACGCGAAAGAAATTCTTTCCCACCACCGACCTCGTCACCGGGCCTGACATCATCTTCTTTTGGGTCGCTCGCATGATCATGGCGAGCTACACCTTCCAGGGTGAGTTGCCGTTTCGCAACGTCTTCTTCACCAGCCTCATCCGCGACAGCAAGGGGCGGAAACTCTCCAAGAGTCTGGGGAACTCGCCCGATTGCCTCAAGTTGTTAGACAAGTACGGCGCCGACGGCGTCCGTTTCGGCCTCTTGCGCATCGCTCCCACGGGGGCCGACATCCGTTATGACGAAGACCGGATGAAGGAAGGCCGCAATTTTGCCACCAAACTCTGGAACGCCGTGCGCTTCCGCCAGATGCAAACTCCGGTGGACGCGAGTGTGACTCCGGCGGCCCCAAGCATCTACGCGCTGGATATCCTGGGCAAGCTCGACGCCCTGGAGGACAAGTTGGAAACAGCCTATCAAAACTACCGATTCAACGACATCGCCAATCATCTCTACGAGTTCTTTTGGAGCCAGTTCTGCGATTGGTACCTGGAGTCGGTGAAGAACGATCTCGGCGATTCGGCGGACCCCGCGGTCAAGGCCATGACCTTGGAGACGCTTGACCGGGTCTACCGGCGCTTTCTCATGCTTCTCCATCCCTTCATGCCGCATCTCACGGAAGAGCTGTGGGATCGGCTGGGCTTCGCTGCGGAAGGCCAGTTTCTCATGAACGAAGATTTGGCGGCCACGCGCCCGCCCTGGGACACCCAAGAGAGCGCGCAAGCCCAAGAACGCGCCGCGGCGATTTACGAAGCAACCGGGCGGGCCCGCAACCTCAAGGCGGAGTATCAGTTAGGCGCAAACAAGGCCGTTCGCTTTGTCCTCAAGCCCACCGTTGACTGGGTCGACGAAGAAACAGACACGCTAGCCTTGCTCATCGGCACGGCCGGGATTGAAGTGAGGGCCGACTATCAACCGGAGAAGGGTGTCCCCGCGGCGGTCACGGCGGTGGGCGAACTCTACATGCCCCTCGAAGGGCTCATCGACGTCGCTGAAGAGACCAAGCGCCTGGAAAAAGAAATCGGCAAGGTGACGAAAGAACTCGAGAAAACGGACAAGAAATTGGCCAACCCGAACTTTGTCGAACGCGCCAGACCAGAGATCGTGGACGAGATCCGCCAGCGCCGAACCGACTGGCAGAAAAGACTTGAGCAACTCGAGGAAATGCTGGGTAATTTAGTCGGTTGACGCCCCCTGTCATTGCTCCGAACGCACGCATCTCCCCTCCGCCGCCATGCCGCTCCGTTTTGACGCATTGCCCTTGACGCCCGAGACCATTGGAGTCCTCAAGGACATGGGGGTTTCCACCGTGGAAGCGCTGGCCGAGGCCAGTGTGACGGACATCCAGACCTCCTTCATTACGGCGGCGAAAGAAGGGCGCTATCCTGACAAATTCCCTTCACTGGTCAAGATCGCCTCCTGGGTGGAACAGGCGCGCACCCTAGCAGAAAAACAGCCAGAGGGCGGACCCAGTGCCGACCTCGACGACATTCCCACGGCCGTGGTCAAGCCCTCGAAGAAACGGAAGAAGGCCTACCCGGGATCCGGTCCCGGGTCCCCTGTCCGCCAGATGGAACTGCGCCCGGAACGCCATCGGCCGCGGAAGAGCGTGTCGTCCAGTGAGCAAGCCACTGGTGAACGGGTCACGCCCGCGCCGCGCCGTGAGGGTGAAGAGAAAGCGGATATTCTCGAAGAACTCAATCCCGACCACTCCCGGACTCTTCGCCACCGGCGTCAGGCTCCCGTTCTCAAGACCTCCAAGAGCA
>JANQJH010000549.1 GCA_028281705.1 Verrucomicrobiales bacterium | reverse complement strand
ACCATCTTGAGACCATGGGAATGAAACGAGTTACATCGGAATTGGATGATCTCGTGTTCCGCACGTGGGCCACGATCAATCCTGAGCGTGCTTATGAGAGAGCGCGCGCCCTTGAGCCCGTCCGGAGTCTCCATGCGCAAGTGCGTGTCTTGAGAGAGATGGCCCAGATTTCTCCGCGTCGTGCACTGGAACTGATCCTTCAGAATCCCAAGTTTGCCGAGACGTCCAAATGGCACCGTCATCCTCGCGTGGGTACGCAGGGAGGCTTCTCCAATCCATACTATTGGGCGATCTCTGCTCTCGCGAAACAGAGCCCCGATGAAGCGGTGAAACAACTCCCGCGACTTCCCGAGTCGCGCCGAGAGGAAGCAATGCATACGATTGTGAGCAATTTCGGACGAGTTGATCCCGAGGCAGGGCAACGGTGGATTGACTCGCTTCCCCCGACTGACTTGCGATCCAAGCTTCAGCGAGGGCTCTACCACGGGTGGTTCGTCAAAGAACAAGGACCCGTCATTGATGCTTTGGCCTCTCTTCAGCCAGGCGAAGACCGCGATGCCAAGGTCGCATGGATATTAGGAGAATCCTATCGTTGTTCAGAAGCAGAGCGAGAGCGTTTGCTTGGCTTATTCAGTGAAACCGGTCGAGAGAAGCACGCCCTCAAAATCGCTGAAATTCTCAAAGGTCGTGAAGCTGCCGATCTGGTCATGATAGGGACTGAGGATCGGTGGAAACAACAACAGCTTATTGGCAAGTGGGCCGCAAAGGAACCAGAAACCGCCTGGGACTGGGCCGTGAATGTGGATGAAGCCAACCGCAAACGTGCGGTGCAGTTGGTGGCTCGCGAGTTGTTGGATCGCGATACTGCCAGTGTTGCAAAGCTCATCGTGCAGACCCACAACATCGAGCCGGAGTTTCTGACCAATGCCGTCAGCGATGTCGCGAGGGCTTACGCCACAGAAGACCTAGCCGCCGCCTATGATTGGGCCTATGCTTTGCCTCCGAAGCTCAATGATGAGGCACTACGAAGAATCGCTACTGAGTGGTGGAATCAAGACCCAGTTGGACTCCGTGAGGAAATCGCTCGCCAAGCGCCTTCCGAGCAACGCAACTCCATGCTCTATGGCACATTTGGGCGCTGGTTGGATCAACCCGAATCGTTACCAGAAGCTGTGGCCTGGGTCGGAAATCTAGAGGGGGCACCAAGCTTCTTTGTTAGTCGCGCCTATCGCGCCTGGGTCAGACACGATGTGACGGCTGCCTCAGGGGCAATTCGAGCGCTTCCTCGGAATACCATCTACGACATCGCCGTTGGCCAACTTGTTAACGAAATTCATGAAGAAGACAAAGCCTTGGCCCGGCAGTGGGCGGAAACAATTGGTGATCAATCCAAACGCGAAAACGCACTTCGGCAGATCGATCCCCCACCTCCCGCTACAGGGTTCGGCACATTCTACTTCAACTAGGAGAATGCTTAGCGATTCGATGCCGTAGTGCCCAAGGCGGGCGTCACCAACCAGGTCAAACTGACTAGTGTTAGTCCGGAAAGAAAGAGCGAAGTGATTTCCTTTTTGTTAGGAAAGGTTGCAAGTCCACAGGTTACGACCCATCATAGTACGTCGGCGATGTCGGCCCTACAGGCAAACCCGCCACAAACACCCAGAGATAGAAGAGCACGGTCCAGCCAATCATGAAGGCGATGGAATAGGGCAACATCATCGCAATCATCGTGCCGACCCCCGCATTCTTCTCGTACCGCGTCACGAATGCCAGTATCAGGCCGAAATAACTCATCATCGGAGTGATGATGTTAGTCGTCGAATCGCCGATTCGGTACGCGGCCTGAATGACTTCCGGGCTATAGCCGATGAGCATCAGCATGGGCACAAATATGGGGGCTGTGACAGCCCATTGCGCCGAGGCGGAGCCCAACATCAGATTGATGAAAGCGCACATCAATATAAAGAGCACAAAGATCAACGGTCCGGTCAGCCCTATCGAGCGTAGAAAGTCGGCACCGGTGACCGCAGTAATCGCGCCCAGATTGGTCCAACCGAAGTAGGCGACAAATTGAGCGGCGAAGAATACGAGTACGATGTAGAGCCCGAGCGTGCTCATCGCGGCCGCCATCGCATCGATGACATCGCGATCTGATTTGAACGTACCGCGAACCCAGCCATAGACGACGCCGGGGACGAAGAAGAACACAAAGATGAGCGCCACGATGCCGCGTAGAAACGGGGAGTTGGCAACTTTGCCAGTTTCGGGATGACGAAGCGGTCCCCACGATGGCACGACTGTTAGCGCTATCAGTGCGGCAACGGCAAGGCCCGCCAGTAGTGCCCACAGCAGCGCACGCTTCTCATCTCGATCGAGCGGCTCGAGCTTCTGCTCGGAGAGGCTACCCGAAGCAAGCGCCGGATCGTACGAACCAAGCTTCGGCTCGACGATCGAAGCGGTGATCCAGGTACCGAGCGCGGTGATCATGAACGTGCTCACGATCATGAAATACCAGTTCGCCGAAGGGTCGACGAGATAGGCCGGATCAATGAGTTGAGCGGCTGCTTGCGTGATGCCCGCAAGCAGTGGATCGACCGTACCTAGCAGCAAGTTTGCGCTATAGCCTCCCGACACGCCGGCGAACGCCGCTGCGACGCCCGCGAGTGGATGGCGCCCAAAGGAATGAAACACGACGGCTGCTAACGGTATCAGCACGACGTATCCCATCTCGGACGCCGTGTTCGAAAGCACCCCGGCAAAGACGATCGTCATGGTCACGGTGTTCTTCGATGCCTTGAGCACCATCGCTCGAATGGCGGCGCCAAGCAGCCCCGAGTGCTCAGCGACCCCAACTCCGAGCAGGGCGACGAGAACGGTCCCGAGAGGTACGAACCCCGTGAAATTGGTGACGAGATTTTCAACGATACGCCGCAAGCCATCGGCATTGAGGAGACTGATGGCGATAATCCTGCCGTCTTCCGCCCGACCTGCGGCACCCTCAGGCCTTGGATCGAGTACGCTGAGATCTAGGGCTCCCAGCAGGCCCGAGAGCAAGACGATGCCTACCGTGAAGATGGCGAACAGCGTCACGGGGTGCGGAAGCAGATTCCCGAGCCACTCGACCGTGTCGAGCCAGCGCGTCAGTGCGTTGCTTTGAGGCCCTTTCCTCTTACCTGGAGTGGCGTCATCGGTGTCATTGTTCGTGGACTCATTCATGGTGTGCTACTTCATCTCGGCTCGATGTAGCTTGCTTGCAAATGCAACCATGACGAGTGACGAAAGGCGACACATCCCGCGATGTTGCATCGGATTTCCTCAAGCGGAAAGGAAAAGTTGGAGCCCAACACAGCGCTCGTTCTGGTCAGACCACCCTCGACGAGAGATCTATTATCTGATAGGCATGCGATCACCATGAGCCTTGATCAACCACTCGACCACTTTCAAAGGAAGCTACTGATGGCCGCGGCGTTTGGAATACTATCTGTGCGCCTCATCAACGCTGCGGAAAGCGACGAGACCTTCACTGCCCTGGATATCGCGCGATTGACCGCCGTCACATCGGCTAAAATTTCCCCGGACGCTCGCTGGATCGCCTACAGCAAACGGGTACAACGAAATCCAGTTGAGGACGAAAATGGCCCCGCATGGGTAGAACTCCATGTGGTCAATCGCGAGACAGGTTCCAGCCGGCCATATGTATCGGGCCAAGTCAATGTAGGTTCTCTCGCGTGGTCTCCGGATGGACGCGCCATTTCATTTCTGGCGAAGCGAGGCGAGGAAAAGCTGAATTCTGTCTATGTGATCCCCATCGACGGCGGTGAAGCTCGCCGATTGATCGCCCATGATACGTCTATCAGCGCCTACGCGTGGAAACCCGATGGTAAGCACATCGCCTTTTTGGCCACCGAAAAAGAAGACGACGAGAAGAAAAAACTGGAGGAGAAAGGATTCAATGCTCGGGCCTATGAAGAGAATCTAAAGAATGTTAGAATCTGGATCGCGTCTGCTGATTTCGAATCCGAGGTAAAGCCTCGAATATTAGAGGTAGAGGGGTCTGTTTCGGATATTACCTGGAGTCCCGATGGTTCACGAATCGCGGCCGCGGTAGCTCCTACCCCGCTCGTTGACGACTACTACATGTATCGACGTATCCGTGTGGTAAACGCGGAGTCAGGACTTGTGGTTCACAAGGTCGACAACCCGGGTAAATTGGCAGAGATCGCGTGGAGTCCTGATGGCACACAGATCGCTTTTCTGGCCGGAGAAGACATCCATGATCCCTCCGAGGGAAGGTTGATGGTAGCCGACGTGGCTTCGGGGAAATTCAATGAAATTGCGAAAGACTACTTGCCCAATGTTATTGATATTGACTGGCATGCTGATGAATCGATCATGTTCCTAGCTCATGATGGTTGTGAGTCTGCGATTGGCACGGTGAAGCCCGATGGTAGTGACCGCAAACTTCATTTGAGTAAGAGTGATCCCATCATAGAGTCATTTTCTCTAGCTGAGGAACGTTTAGCTTTAATCGGACATACGGTTTCTCACCCTGGAGAAGTCTTTACGACCGATCTCAGTTCCGCTCCCAAACGCCTAACCAATGGTAATCCATGGTTGGCAAAGAAGAAGTTTGGCAAACAAGAGGTAGTCGAGTATCCGAGCCGCGACGGCAAAACGATTCAAGGGATTCTTGTTAGACCAGTCGACCCGGAGCCCGGCAAAAAGTACCCACTTATCCTCATGGTGCACGGCGGCCCGGAAGCTCACGTTTCCAATGGTTGGGTAACCCGCTATTCCGTCCCCGGTCAGCTTGCCGCCACCGAAGGTTATGCTGCTTTCTATCCAAACTATCGTGGTAGCACGGGCCGTGGAGTCGCATTTGCCAAGGATCACCAAGAAGACTACGGCGGAAAAGAGTTCAATGATCTCTTGGATGGCATAGATCACTTGGTAAAGATTGGTCTTGTTGATCGCAAGAAAGTAGGAGTTACTGGGGGTTCCTATGGAGGATTCGCTTCCGCCTGGTGTGCGACGCGGCTCACGGACCATTTTGCGGCAGCGGTTATGTTTGTCGGCATCAGCAATCAAATCTCAAAGTCAGGAACCACCGATATCCCGGATGAAATGTTTCTTGTGCACGCTAGAAAGCGTATTTGGGAAGATTGGGAATTCTTTCTAAAGCGCAGCCCGATTTATTACGTCGAACAGGCGCGAACACCGATACTTATTCTTCATGGAGAAGAAGACACTCGCGTCCATCCCTCGCAGTCAATGGAACTCTATCGTAATCTCAAAATTATCGGTAAGACTCCAGTGCGTTATGTTCGTTATCCTGGCGAGGGGCATGGCAACCGTAAGGCTGCCGCTCGATATGACTATACCCTACGGCTCATGCGTTGGATGAATCACTTTGTAAAAAATGATGGCAGTGAAGTTCCGCCGTTTGAGATCGACCACGGGTTATCTCCTGACGAAGAAGCTAAGAACTAAGTTAGAGCAGCTACATGCTGGAAAAGCCTCTTCGCAACCAGGATGATCTGCCCGAACCTTGAACTTCGGTGAATGAGCTGCCCGGTTGATGACAACGTCTCCTCCGAATAGCTTAAGCCCCGCCGAATGCGAAGGTAGTCGCCTGGCTCGCAGAGAATGAATCTGAATTGTTTTTATTACCCTAACCATTGCTCAATCTCATCGATTTCACGATGTTCATCAAGTCTAAAAAGCTAAATTTATAACGCATATATCGACTGTCAAATCACACCACACGCGGCGTGTCCATCACCACACACTGATTCGATAGAGCCGGCCTGCTGAATTCCTCAGTTCTGGATCAAGCGCCTCGACCATGTTTCCGTTTCCCACTTTGAGAACCAAGAGCCTCCAGATCTCATCACCCGCATTCGAGTCGAGGTACTCCACACAGTAAACTCGCCCTAACTGTGTCTGCGGAATGGTCAACTGCATGGCTTCTCCGTCTTCACTCACATCCAAGTCAACTCTCCTAGGGACCTTGGCGACGGGGGCAGGCTCGCCCATCAAGGCCATTGAAAAATGAGCACTTCCATCGATCGCGTAGAACACTCCGATAGGCTCAGTTCGAATGACAGGATCCAAGACGATTCCCTCGACGCCGCCAATCCCCCCCTCCGGCCGTAAGACGACCTCCCGATCAATTTCGATGCCTCCTTCGGCCTCTTCACGGAATCGATCAAGATCGACAGGCGCCTCCGGGCTTCGCCACTGCACATAACTCCCATCCGCCCTCAGTACGAGACTACGGCTGCGTAGGGCTCGAACGGCCACGATATCATCGAGACCCACTGGCGGAGCTTCGACCTCCTCCCCCCATGAAACCAAGGTACCGTCACTCCGAAGTGCCATCCCGCCAAAAACGCCCGCCGAAATGGCCACGATATCGACGAGCCCTTCCGGAACCGGAGTCGCCCCCCACCCCACTACAGTGCCGTCCCGTCGCAAGGCCAGGCTGTCGGCGAATCCAGCGGAGATCGCAACCACATCGCCTAGACCATTGGGCACGTTCGCCTGTCCCCACTCGTTGGCACCCCAGGCGACCACCGTTGCATCTTCTCGCAAAGCCAGGAAATGTTCATCGCAATCGATCGCCACCACCTTTCTCAAGTCATGAGGCACGGTAGGAGGCAGGGTGTCCGCTTTGCTGAGCCCCCAGACTTTGACGATCCCGTCAGCCTGCAATACCATGCTATGTCCCGGACCAGCAGCAATCTCAACGACCCTGTGCAGATGGTCGGGAACGGCAGTCGCTTGGACGTTCAATCCCCAAGCCCGGACCACACCGTCGCGTTGCAACGCTAGTGCGTGATCCCAACCGGCGGCAATGGCGACTGGGTCATTGAGCTCCTTCGGGATGCCAGGCCAGTCACTCCGAATCGTGCCCCAAACGACTAACTGAAGTGGATCTCGCCCCCCTACTTCCACTTGCATCGCCGTACTGACAATGCGCCCCCACTCATTGCTAACCACCACCCGATACTCACCGGCATCGCTTCGATCGATTTCGCTCAGGTGCAGACTCGCTGCTGTGGCTCCAGGCAAATCGACCCCATTTCGCTGCCACTGGTAGGCCAGCGGTCGTTCTCCCCCTACCTCGGCGTGAAGCCGAACTTCCTGGCCCACTCCAACGACACGCCCAGGCAAGAGCGGCCGCACGGTAGGCGAACGTCCCCCAACAACCGCCAGCCCCTGCTCCTTTCCCAACGCCAACCTGTGTACCGGGCCACCCTCCAATTCGACGAGAAAATGGGAACCGGCATACCCATCACCCCAGGCGACAACTCGTCCGTCGCCACGCAACGCAACACTTCCATAGCCCGCCGCCGCGATGGCCACCACATTCTCTCGCGCCTCACCGGGGACTTCGATTTGGCCGAAGTGATTCTCCCCCCAGGCCACGACCTCACCGCTCTCCCTCAGAGCCAAACTATGAGTCTCCCCGGCAGCGATGGCCACGACATCCTTCCACCTCCCTGGCAGATACGTATGACCCTTACGATCCCGAACCCCTCCCCAAACCACCACGACCCCGTCCCCCCTGAGGGCGAGACTATGATGACTTCCCGCCGCCAGAGCGACGACGCCACGCAAGTCGGCCGGAACGTCTGTCTGTCCCCGCTCGTTCCATCCCCAGGCCACGACCTTCCCACGCCGGGTCAGAGCCAAGGAATGAGCATCGCCAGCGGCGACCGCAACCACGTCACTCAGCCCAACCGGGACCGAACACTGCCCCAGATCATTCGCACCCCACGCGCGCACGCTACCATCCTCTAACAAGGCCAGCGTATGGTTGTCTCCCGCAGCAACATCGGTGACCGGCCCGATCTCCGAGGGCACGCTGGTCTGCCCAGAGAAATTCGCTCCCCAAGTTCTCAGGCTCCCATCGGGCAATAAGGCCACGCGATGCCCCCATCCGACCGCCAGATCCACCACGCCGCCAATATCGTCGAGCAGTTCCATTGGCTTGTAAGCCTCCCCATCCCAATACGATCCCCACCCAGTCAGCGCACTCTCGGCCCTGCCATTGCCCACGACGAGGGCGACAAAACCAAGAAGGCCGCAGAACCAGGCCAGCTTTCCTTTTTGCGGCATCGATTGGTCAGTTAGCATCCTCATCATTCATTGATCACTTCACATCGGCCCCTACTTGACGAGCGTCTCGTCGTAGGGTCGCCTGAAGATCGCTCCGCCCATGGCGCTCGGCCATTGCGGGCGTTCTCCTGTCCAGCCCTCAATCGCATAGAGCGTCGACATCGTGAGCCCATAGAGGGTTCCGTCTGGCCCAATGGCCACGGCCACGACCGGTTGCCCGTCATCTGTACGCATCCACCAAAGAGACTCTCCGGTCCCACCATCGAGTACCTCGATCTTGCCAGAGGAGAGGCCTACGACCACGTGGCCATCACCATCAATCGCTACCTCTGAGAACCCTCCCGACAAGGCTCGCGCCCACTCAAGCTCACCTGACCCTCCATTGAGAGCCAAGAGGCGCTCGCCCTCACGAAAATAGACGACGCCCTCCCGCGAGACCGCGGGCAGATCGCGCAGCCAATTGATCCTGACCTCCGACGTCCGGCGCCAACGCACCTCGCCGCTAGGGCCGTCGACCGCCACAACTCCGGTCTCATTGAGGTTCTCCCCACCAGCTTGCACGAGTCGATTGGTGAAACAGTAGACCGATCCCTGAAGGTCCATCGCAGGAGCCGCGTAACCGTATCCGGTGCTCCCCTCTTCGGGACCAAGTGTCCAAAGGATGTCTCCCGTTTCCCCGTCCAGTGCCGTCAGTTCCCTTCCTCCCACGTAAATGGTTCCATCCAGCCCGATCGCTGGAGGCGGATCAGTACCGCGCACATCCACCATCCACTGCACCTGCAGATGCTTGGAGTCGAGCAGTTTAATGGTATCGTCTACCAAGACAACGGAACCGTTGAAGGTCGTGGCCGGGATCGAGCGCGCCAAACTGCTCGCTCCCTTCTTGGGATACTGTTCGAGAATCATGCCATCCTGGGAATCGATTACGCTTAAAGAATGCCCAGACGGCGCCAGCACTTCACCGCGAGCTCCAATCCCAACAGTATGCAATCCATTGAAGGGCCCGGCCTCCCATCGCATTGCTCCTGACCCGGCATCGAGCGCCACGATCCGCGTCAGGGGGATCCCTTCACGCACCGTTTCCGATGCGTAAACCGTGCCGTCGTGTCCTACCTGCACCATCATGCTGGCGGTACTCTCTGACTTCATACGATAGCGCCATTTCAAATTTCCTGGCCCCGGATCAAAATGGGCCTCCACTCGCTTTGGTCCGTCCATCGTCACCCGCACCGCATTCTCGCGCGAACTCACATCACCCGACCACATCTGCAATCGCCCGGCCGTTTCCGGAGTCGCTCGAATCTCCACTTCACTGCCTGGAAGGTAGGCGGCACGCTTTGGCGAAATCGTGAGATCTCCAGTCCCCTGGATCGAAACGTGTAACGGATGACCAAGGGCCACACGGATGCCCTTTGACTCGCTGGATCCGCTCACATTGCTTACCCGAACGGTATAGTCTCCTACCTGAGAAGGGGAGAATGTCCCAATGTCGAGCCACGCATTCGTGGCGCCAGGGATGGCTTCCCCTTCGAAGAACCACTGGTACCTAAGGGGACGTGTCCCCGAAGCCAAGACCTGGAGGCGACCGAATGCCCCATCCAACAAGGCCGAATCCTCGCTCTGAGCCACGAGCACGGGAGCGCCACGAGCATCTCGCGAACCGGCGCGATCAGCACCACCGCCATCCGTGGTCCAGCCGCCCTTGCCACGGCCTTTGGCCAGGCGCAGGGCTACCAAGCGATCATGCGATTGCGCGTAGAGGAACCCATCCTCCGTCACCGTCATCTCACCCACGTGATTCTGGTCTAACAACGCCCCGTAGGGAATCACTTCACGAACGCGTCCATTCCCTGCATCGATCACCTGGATGCCCTTGCGCGTCTGAACATACAAAGTGTCGTCACCCGCCAAGGCCGTGGATCCGCCCAGTTCGTAGACATTTGAGGCTCCAAGAAAGGTCCGCCAATCGACTTGGCCATTCGCAACATCAATCGCAGAAACCCAACTGCCTCTCGAAACAAACAGCGTGCCATTCGGCGACCACACTAACTGAGCCAGTTCCGACGGGATCTCCGCCCGCCACAGAAGGTTCCCTGTCGCCCAATCGATGGCATGCGCTCCCGCATAGAGGTTACCGTCGTCCCCTAAAACCAACTGCCCACTCACCTTGGCAAGGGGCTCAGATTCCCACAACCTTTCTCCAGTTCCACTGTCAAAGGCACGCACAATTCCCGCCCCTGAGTTCTGGACATCCAAGAAGCAGACCATGCCATTGGCCGCCACCACCGGTGCTTGCAGTCCCAGTTCCCCCACCCCAACAGCCTGACGCCATCGCACCTCTCCCGAACTCGCCTCCAAACGGCTCAAGAAGACCTCACCAGGTCCATCGTAGAGGCCCACATACACATTTCCACTCTGATCAACGGCCAATCCTGTCGGCCTGAGAAATGACCGAGGGAAGTGTTCCCATCGCAAACTGCCATCCTTGGGTTCGAGAGCCACCAACCTTTCGGTCAGCCAAACGACAACGGCGCCATCAGGTCCAACCACAGGATCTCCCGGCCAGAAATGGACACCTTTCCCAGGCAATTCTACCGCTTGCCCATGGGTCCATCGAACCCTCTTCTGCAGTGGGTCAACGGCATAAAACGTTTTCTCGCCGGCAAAGTAAACCGTTCCATCCTGCCCCACCGCAGCGCCGGCGATGGCGGGCATCTCCCACAATCTCTGCCATTCACGCGCTTCGGCCGGCGGCACCCCTTGAATCCAGAGCCAGGCAGCAGCAACCGACATCCCCAGGCCACCCAAAAACCAAGACTTCGCAATCGCGCTTCCGGCACCCATTCCACCAACCACTGCCAACGGCATCGCTCCGCCCCCAGACACAGCTTGCATGGCATTCCCAGCAACTTGAACCGCAGATATCGGAATATCCGCATGGCTTTTTGAAAGCGCGGTCGTCAATCCAAGCCCAATAGTCAGAGTCGGCAACGCCAGGCCACGCCGCGCAAACCGCTGCCTCGCCCGTGAAAGCGCTCGCCGATGCACCTTTTGGCAGGCCCCTTCCGAACGCCCTACCACACTTGCAATCTCAGCAAAGGTGCGCCCTTCACCGTAATGCAACAGAAGGACCTCCCGGTCGATCTCCCGCAAGCTGACGAGCACCTCGTCCAACAAATGTTCGAGTGTAAGCGTCTCTCGGCTCGTTTCCCGTTCGATTTCTGCCAGTTCTTCGTACGTCTTCATCTTCTTCTTGCGTACTCTTTCGGTTCTCAGGACGTGCGCCGCCTGATTCAACGTCACCCGGTAGAGCCAAGCCGAAAGCGACCGCTGAACGACCAAGCCCTGCTCGGCCTTCTGCGCCAGGACAATGAATACATTCTGGCAAATTTCCTCCGCCAGTTCCCGATCCCGCGTTCGCCGCCACGCCGCACCAAAGACCGACGGAAGGTGACGATCCACGAGCGCCTCGAAGGCTTTTTCGTCATCGTTTGCCACGTACCGCTCAAGATCGTCTTGGTCACGGAAATCCATCTATAGAAACGTTGCTTCCCGGAGGAGAAAACAGACAGAAAAAGATCCCTTCGAGAAAAAAAGAACGAGCCGTCACCACCTAAATGATCTGTTTTTCCGTGAATCGTCTCCGCTTCATGTTGGTTCTTCTGGTTATCGTGGGTGCACCGGAAAAACTGGCTCTCCGTCAAGTTAGCTGGACCGTTACCTGACTTTTCTTTCCTTCCAGTAGCGCTTCCAGCCTTCCGGGTTGAGCAACTTGGCCAAAACGATTCGAGCCATCTTGCAGACATGCTCACACTCCGTCCCTGAGACGATGGCCACGTTGAGCTCGTCGTCGATCCAATGGAGAAGAAGAGCAATCAGACCCGGAAAACCTTCAGCATTGAAGACTTCGTCGATCTTGATCACCAGTTCGTCGAGGGAGCAGTCGTGATTGGAAATAGAGTTGGCAATCTGTAGAGCGATGGTACACCGTATGCGCTTCGCGCTGTTGGTCCAGGTTCTGTATGGTTTCGAGTAAAGGCCAACCGGTGTGCCTCAACTCTCGTACCGCAACAGTGACCGTCACTCCAAACTTGGAATTCGTGACCTTTAGTTAGAAACCAGCGGTTGAGATCTGATTAGGGTTTTTGATAGTGTCGCGTTTTCTGCCTGTCTATTCTGCGCGTCATCACTCTTTTCTATCTCGGGCATTGCCGCATCGCTTCCCGTGTCGTCCCGAAGGGATGAGAGATGGTAGCCGGCAGTGGAGCGAAGCGGAACTGCCGGAATAAAGTAGCCATGGATGATACCGCCCTGGCAGGGCGGGAGAAATGTCTGCCTTGAGGGACACGCGTTGCCTCACGACTCCTTGCAGCCCAATCGTCACGACAAGAAAGGCCCATCCAGTGATCACCCTCCCCGAATGGTAGATCTCTGGCACCCTTTCAGGGTGCTGTGGCGTCCGACCCGATATCCGGTGGTTCCGCTTTGCTGCACCACCGGCTCCTATGAAGACCGTCAAGCGTTATCTGTAGATTTAGGGTTAGATTTCTCG
>JANQJH010000609.1 GCA_028281705.1 Verrucomicrobiales bacterium | reverse complement strand
GGGCTTCTCGGAAAACGCGGGCTCCGGTGGCCCCTGCTCCCGGACGGATGCCGCGGCAGTCGGAGGCAAGGAGTCACCAATGCCCTGACCTTGGAGGGGGAGAATCAAGACCGCGAAAATCGCGCAGACGATGAGAGAGTGGCGTGAACCGTGCACTGGCCTGCAGCTTTGCCCAAGAAAAGTTCAAGATCAATCTTAGATCCGAGTTTCTTACTAATTATTATGTCTAGTGAATACGTAATAATTCCTGACCCGCAACCGTGCAAATCATCAGAACGAAGCGCTCAAATCCAGTCCCCGTGGAACATTTCGCTGGATTTCTCATGAGCTATGTGCCTCGTTTCGGCTCGAAGCGATGGTGGCTGTAGCTCAATGGTAGAGCCCCAGATTGTGATTCTGGTTGTTGCGGGTTCGAGTCCCGTCAGCCACCCATCCCTGATCCCCACCGAGACCTCGAGAAGCCGGAGTTGATGGATTCCATAGAGAGCACGATAGGTTATAAATTCCGAAACTCCCTCCTCCTCGCGGAAGCCCTGACCCACCCCAGTCTGGCTTACGAAACTCAACGACCTCATTTCGACAACCAACGCCTCGAGTTCCTCGGGGACGCCGTCCTTCAACTGATCCTCACCGAGCATCTCTTCCATCAGTTCCCCCAGTTTACCGAGGGTCATCTGACGAAGCTCCGGTCGCGCCTGGTCTCAAAATCGGCACTGGATTCCTATGCCAACCGCATCGAACTGGGTCAGTTTCTCCTCATGGGAAAGGGCGAAGAGGCCTCCGGAGGCCGGCATCGCTCGTCCACCTTGGCCGACGCCTTCGAATCTCTGGTGGGTGCCATCTACCTCGACGGAAACCTGGAAGCCGCCAAGGCCTTCATCCTCAGACACTGCCGGGTGGAACTCGACCAGATTCAGAAGGCTCCGGACGAGGTCAATCCCAAAGGCCAGCTCCAGGAAATTCTCCAGGCCATCGCCCCGAGCAGCCCCCATTACCAAATCATCTCCGAGGAGGGCCCCGATCATTGCAAGATCTTTGCCTCGCGAGTCGTGTGGGAAGGCGTCGATCTTGGAGCGGGAACGGGCAACAGCAAGAAAGCGGCCGAGATTGCGGCAGCCAGAGCGGCCCTGAAGTCTCAGGGTTGGGAGCGTCTGAAAAGTGCGGAACAACTGGTGAATAGCAGTGAACAAGACTGAATAAGTCTGGAGTTTCTCACATCTGTTTCTCAAACGTTCACTCCATTCTCAAAGATGTGAACAGGGTCTGAAGACCGTAATCCTTCAAGGATCAACGGCTTACAACGTTGTTGGCCTTGTTCGCACCATTAAGAAGAAGAAATGAGAAAACCATCAATCCTGATAATTCTTCTAGAGGGCGAACAACTTCGCTACGCGGCATTTCTAGGCTTGTTTTCCCGGGAACCTCTCCGTGGAATGTGCCCATGAGGAGCATGACCGGATTTGGCAGCGGCGAGGCAATCAAGCTTCCGTGGCGGTGTCTCGTTGAGATCCAGTCGGTGAATCGGAAGCAGCTCGATGTGGTGGTCAGTTTGCCCAAGAATCTCGTGTCCTTGGAACGTTCCGTCCGCCAGCGAGTGCAAGAGGAAACTTCGCGAGGACGTGTCAGCGTGAAGGTGAATTTGGAGGCGGATGAGGATGCCGACCACGATTTGGCACAACTTCGAGTTTGTCAGAGCCTTGCCCGTGAGTATGCCGAGCGCTATCGCCATCTTTCAAAGAGCCTTGGGGGCCTCCCACTCGCTCCTCTGGATTTGGTTCGAGCGCCCGGTGTGTTTGAACTGCAGGAGTTGGAGATTGAGGCCTCGCAGGTGTGGCCGGTGATTGAAGAGGCGACCTCCAAGGCTCTGGAGCAGTTTATTTCCACGCGCGAGGAGGAGGGCTTGCATCTCGAGAAGGTGCTGCGGAAGGGACGCGATCGGATCCTCGAGCTGGTGGGCTCAATGCGGCTCCGGGCGCCTGAAGTGGTGGTGCACTATCGCGAGACGCTTCACGCTCGCCTGGCGGAGGCGGGTTTGCCTCTGCCCCTGGACGATGAACGGGTGCTCCGCGAGATTGGTCTCTTTGCCGAGCGCTCGGACATCTCGGAGGAACTCGATCGGCTCGAGAGTCACGAGAAACAGCTGACGCAGTATTTCCAGAGTTCGGATCCTGTGGGCCGTCCGCTCGATTTTCTCGCGCAGGAGCTGAATCGGGAATTCAATACCATTGGGTCCAAAGCGAACGATGCCGTTCTGACCCAACTTGTGGTCGAGGCCAAGACCGAGGTTGAGAAGATTCGAGAACAGGTGCAGAACATCGAGTAGTCGAGTCAGTCCTCCATCCACTTTCATCTCACCATGGCATTTCAACGCACCGGCCTACTCTGCGTCGTCTCCGGGCCCTCCGGTTGCGGGAAGACGACTCTGTGCCGTGCCCAGGCTCAACATCCAGGATTTCTCTATTCCATCTCCTGCACCACTCGGGC
The DNA here is from genome assembly GCA_028281705.1 of Verrucomicrobiales bacterium. Classification (GTDB taxonomy): domain Bacteria; phylum Verrucomicrobiota; class Verrucomicrobiia; order Verrucomicrobiales; family DEV007; genus JAACDM01. The sequence continues at coordinate 27,177 of JANQJH010000609.1, read as the reverse complement.
GCCTCGCCAGGGAGAGGTGAATGGAAAGGACTATCATTTCCTTTACGAGGAGGAATTCCTCGACCGTGTGAGGCGCAAACAGTTTCTCGAATACGCCAAGGTGCATGAGCATTACTACGGCACCTTAAAAAGTACCGTGCTCGGACACCTTCAAGACGGCGTGGATGTGCTCATGGACCTCGATGTGCAGGGAGCGGAGAAGATTCGGCGTTGTCGGGATCGCCTGATCCAGAACGCCTTGGTCGATCTCTTCATCATGCCCCCAAGCCTGAAGGAATTGCATCGGAGGCTGAGTGGTCGCGCCACGGAAGACGAGGGTGCTCTCAATCTTCGTCTCGACAATGCCCGCGAGGAAATCAAGCACTGGCGTGAGTACCAGTATGTCATGATCAGCGGAACGCCATCGGAAGACCGGGCCTCCTTTCAGTCGATTCTCGATGCGGAACGGCTTCGATCTTCCAGGCTGACGCTCCCCAGTGAATCGAAGTCCAAAGGCAAGAGATAGGGAAAGTGGCAGGGACTTTAGTCCCTTCGTTATTTCCGGGATGAGAGCCGGCGGCTTCAGCTACCTACCTAACCGTTGCCGGGAAACGGATTGGCCGTGAGGCGCAAGTGCAGTTCGGCCGGCGTGTCCACAGCCGGTTCGCGGGATTCCTGCCCGTGGGGAGCGGCGGGCCATTGCATGCCCTCATCGTGCTTCACTGGAGCCAAGGTCGCGGCCGCCCAGGAGGCGCCAAGGGCAGTCAGGGCGAGGAAGAGAGCGAGGAGGAGGGAGAGGTGAGAGGAAGATTGGTAAGAGAGAATGGCGCGGACCCGCTGTTCCAAAGCACTTTGGCGGATGTGCGGTGAAGCCATGGCGAGAAAGAGTCCATTGGCCATGACCAGGCGGGGAGTGTCTGGCTGCCGGCTTAGGTTTTTCGCCAGAGCCAGGAGGTGACCGGCATACTGTGAAGGCTCTGTGCCGCTGCTGAGAACGGTGTGGTCACAAGCGAACTCGCGAGTCTGATGCAGGGTGCGATTGAGCATCCAGACCAAGGGGTGAAACCAGTAGAGAGCACAGACCGATTGGCTGAGCCACTGGGTCCAAAGATCGCCGCGTTTCAAGTGACCCATCTCGTGCAAGAGAACCACGCGAAGTCTCTCCGCATCCCATTGGGCGGCCTCCGCCGGCAGGAAGACACATGGGCGAATCAGGCCAGCGGCTGCCGGCGAGTGAATCATGGGACAGCGATAGAGTTGCACGCTGCCCCGGTAATCGAGGGCCGCGGAGACCTCCCGCACGAGACCATGCCAGTAACCGGAATCCAGTGCCACGCTGCGATCTTTCCAGCGCTGGAGCTGCCATATGCCGGCACTTTGGGTCAAGGCCAAACCGACAATCCCGAGAAACCAGGCGACGATGAGAAGGTTGCCGATACTGAAAAGCGAGCCTCCTGCGGCCGAAACCGCATCGGGGCTGACCGGGCCCACGGATGTTCCCAACCAGTCCGGGAGAAAGGCCACCTCGACTCTCGGGAGACACCAGGACAGAGGCAGGATCGCCAGCGCGATCATGCCGCTTGTCAGTAGCGCGCAGCGGAAGGGTGCGGATCGGCGTTCGCAGAGCTTGAGAACGAGATAGATCAGAGTCGCGAGGGCCGTGCTCCTCAGGGCGAGACTGAACAAGAGTTCCTGACAGGCTTCGATCGTCATCTTAGGCGTTCTCCCCTCGTTCCAAGCGGTCCTCTTCAATCAAGCGGTGAATCCGTTCGATTTCATCGTCGGAGAGCTTTTGATCTTTCGGATCCAAGAGCGCGGCCACGAGATTCTCGGCCGAGTTGTCAAAAAAAGTCGCCAGCAGATTTTTCAACGCGGATCGCTTGGCTCGGGAGGGGGCTACGGTCGGCGAATAGATGTACTTCCGGGCGTTCTTCTCGTGTTTGAGGTACCCTTTTTCCTCGAGAATCGTCAGCTGGGCCCGGACGGCGGAATAACTTGGGGGATCGGGCATGGCCTCTTGAATCGCTGCCGCCGAGGCGGCTCCGAGGCGATACACCACGTCCATGATCTGGCGTTCGCGACGCGACAAGTTTTCCGGAACCATGATGCTAATTTGTCCGCATTTGAAATTGCGTCAAGTGCATAGTTTCTAGCAAATCAGGGAATCAACTGAAATATTTCAGGTAAAATAGGTTGACGATTTCCGTTAATGCTATTTTTCTAGCAATCGATGAGTACTTCGAATGCCCTACTCCGACTTTTTGCGGGGGCCCTCTATTTGGTTACTCTGATCGGTTGCGCCACCGGACCCATGCCGGCGCCGGCACCGCAAACCTACGGGGCATCGGGCGATTCTCAACTGGTACCGGAGCCCATTCTCCATCCGGGCGCCGAGAAAACGGGCAACAACACCCGGCGATCGACCGACCCAGGCGCACGAGGCGGTTTGGCCACCACCTTCGGCGAGGCCTTGGATTCCGAGATCGATTACGCCGACTTCAAGAGAGGCTTTCTGGCGAAGCCCTACGCCGTCGGTGTTCTCTATTACAATAGTGAGGATGGCGCCCGGGCCATGGCCAACCACATCGGCGGGGCCGTCCCACTGGAGGGGAATCTGGTGACGACGGCGCGAGGGGTGGTCGATTGGGGTCTGAAATCGCCCAAATCGGGCTATCTGGGCGGCTACCTCGCCGACGGCAAGGTCATTCTCACGGGGGAGGAGGACGACCGCTACTCCATCATTCTGAAGAACAACACGCGGCAACCCTTGGAATTCGTCGTCTCGGTGGATGGGCTCGATGTCATGGACGGCGAACCCGCGGCTTACTCCAAGCGGGGCTACATCGTGGGGCCCAAACGCACCATGGAGGTGAAAGGATTCCGCACCAGCACGAGCAAGGTGGCCGCCTTCCGCTTTGGCCGGGTGCCCGATTCCTACGCCGTGCTTCGCCACGGTGATGCCCGGAACGTGGGCGTCATCGGTGTCGCCGTCTTTTCCAAGGGGGCCAAGAGTCCGTGGGCCCGGCCGAAAGGCCGTCCCCAGCGCGAGGAAGCGAATCCGTTTCCTGCCCAACGCTTTGCCATTCCACCATACTGAGAGGGGATTGGTGGATCGCACAACGAGACGGGCGTGCACTTTTAGAGGGGGTGTACGCCCGTCTTCCCCACCGGGATCACAGGCTCGATGAGGGTCCCTGATCCCCTTGACAGTCCTCGGGGTCCGTCCGTAGGTCGGAAATGCGTGCGGTGCTCGGCTTGATCCTTCTCACTCTTCTCCAGGGACCGCTCTCGGCGGAGGAAGGCGGGACCGAGATCGCGAACAGCCTCTCGGTGGAGACGTTTGAGGAAGTCTGGGAGACCATCCATGAATCCTATTTCGACCCGGAGTTCGGTGGATTGGACTGGGAAGAAACGCGAACCAAGTATCTTCCGCGAGCCGAGAAGGCGGCGGATGCCGACGCCCTGAGGCCCGTTCTCAATGAGATGTTGCTCGAATTGGGCCAAAGTCACTTTGGGGTCATCCCCGGGTCCGCGGAGTTGGAGGAGGCTGCCCTGGTGGCCGCCGCCGAGGAGGAAGAGGAGCCGTCTGAGGAGGAGGCGAGTGCCGAAGAAATCGAGGACGTCCCTTCCGAGGAGGAATCCGGCGATGAACCGGGAGACTACAGCGGGCTCCATTTGCGCCTTCTGGGCAACGAAGTTATCATCAGCCGGGTGGACGAGGATTCACCCGCGGCAGGAGCCGGCCTCAGGGCAGGTCAAACCGTGAAGCGCATTGGCGACTTGGAAGTCGCGGCCTTTCAAAAGAGAGCGTCCGCCGCGGCGAGCCGGTCTTTCTCCAAGGATTTCTTTGTTCTCCAAGTCTTGGGAGAACTCACCGGGGCCCCGGACGAGGGAGAAACGCAATCCATCGTAGTCCGCAGTCCCGGTAATGGCGCGGTGGAACGGCGCCACCACTATCGGCCGATTCGGTATCCGGGAAAAATGTCCACCTCGGTGGCCAACATGCCGTCCGTGCCCCTGCGTTTTGAATCCCGCCGGCTGCCCCTGCCTCAGGGCGATGTGCTCTACTTGCATTTCAACATTTTCCTTCCCGAACTCATGGGAAAACTGCGATCCTCCATCAAACAGGCGGTCGAAGATGACTTGTTAGGCCTCATTGTTGATTTGCGAGGGAATCCGGGGGGGATTGGCATGATGGCCAATGGTCTGGCCGGGCTTCTGACGAAGAAGCAGTTTTCCCTCGGACAGATGAAAATGCGTGCCGGGGAGGTCAACTTTGTCGCCTTTCCCCAGCGCGGCGCTTTTCTCGGACCCGTCGTGATCCTGGTCGACGCCATGAGCGCCTCGACGTCGGAGATCTTCGCCGCCGGATTGCAGGAAGCGGGAAGAGCCCATGTGGTCGGCCGACGCAGCATGGGTGCGGCCCTGCCCTCCTTCATTCGCGATCTTCCCAATGGCGATCGGCTCCAGCATGCCATCGCCGACCTCACCACCGCCGGCGGCCGCCGGGTGGAAGGCCGCGGCGTGATTCCCAACGATCCCGTGCCGCTCAAGCCGAAGAAGCGCTATCAGGGATCGGACCCCGATCTCGAAAAGGCGATGAAGTGGCTCCAGCGTCAGGCGAAACGCAAGGCCTCATCCCATGACTAACAAACAAAAAATTTAATCCGATGAAAACGACCGCACTGACTCTTCTTTTTTCGTTGACCCTCGTCACCCTGCCTTCTCTGGCAGAATCACCGGATCCCAAGGCGGATCCCAAGGCCCATGCCTTGATTGATAAGCTCATTGAGGCCACGGGGGGTGAAGAAGCGCTGAAGAAGATCAAAACCCGCGTCGTGGAGGGATCGATGAACATGCCGGCGCAGGGGATTTCCATCACGATGAAGATGTCGCAGATGGCTCCTAACAAAGTCTATGTAGAGCAATCCATTCCCGGGCTCATGGAGGCAAAGCAGGGCTTCAATGGCGAGAAGGGCTGGTCCCAGGATACCTTGTTAGGCTATCGGGAACTGGCCGGGCCCGAATTGGAACAGCTCAAACGGGAGTCGAACATCGAGCGAGAGTTGAATTTGAAGAAGGATTATCCGGTGATGAAGGTCCTCCCGGATGCCGAGCTGGAGGGACGCAAGCTGCACGTCGTGGAAGCGACTTCAAAGGATAAGCGCAAGGAGACGTGGTACCTTGACGCCGAAACCGGTCTCCTGTCCAAGATGGAGCAGAAGATGAGTCTCGGGCCCCAGGGAGAGATTGACGTGACCATTCTTCTGAAGGACTACCGAGAAGTGGATGGTATCCAGATTCCCATGACCTCGGAGATCAAGAACCCGGCCTTCTCCGCCACGCTCAAATTCACCAGCGTGAAGCACAATGTTGAGCTGGATGCGAAGATCTTCGAGGCCCCCGAAGAGGAGAAGGAGGAGGGCGGGGACGGGGATTCGCCGGAAGAGTAGGCTTGCCTTTGGGGGGGAGTTTCGCTAGGCCCATAAGGTAGTGCGACCTTGTGGGTGGATTCGGCTCGGACGAATCGCCCGGTGAACCTCTAAACCCCAGACCGATGAGACTGAAACTCGCTCGACTTGTAGGGAGCGCCACGATTCTAGGTGTTTCCACCCTCTTCAACACGCAGGCTCAAGAAGCCGCTTATTTGCCACCGGATGGAGGCTACGACGTCCAATCCGATTGGAACGACGACGCGGAAACCGTCGAAAGCCTGGAGAATCCGACAGACCCGGCCGACTGGAATCACGACAATGGATCCGACCAGTGGGAAGGTACCCTGGGGATCCTCACTGGTGAGATGCCTGGCGGCGTGGAACTCCTGGAACAGGACGGAGCCACTTTTCTCCGCTTCCAGGACGCGCGTACGGAGGGCGGCTCCGGAGACAACCGGAAGATCATGTTTTCCAAGACGGCGTTCGAAGAGGGAACCGATCCCCTCGATGTCGATGAGGGTAGCGGGGCCACGCTCCACGTGCGGCTTCGCCTCGCGGTACCGGCGCAGCAGCTGCCCCTGGAAGATCAGCTGGATGGCGGTCCCTGGCCGGCGGAGGGCGACGGCACCCGCGTTCGGTTTGGCGGCAAGGGATCGATGGGCATCGATACGACCACCGGAACCTTTGGCTTTGCACTCGGGACGGCCGATGCCGACGAGGGCTTGGTTGATGCCGATGGGGAGGGGGCCGACGGTTTGATGCTCAACGGCGTCACCGGAGGTGATGAAGACGGCAATCTCTTTGCTATTCCCTTGGAAGAGTTGGTGAATTGGCAGGAATTCTGGATCCAAATCATTCCCGAAGAAGGTGAGGAGGGATCGACCCACAAGGTCACGCTCTTTCACAATGGCAGCGAGGAGGGCGTCGAGTTCTTCATCACCCCCGGGGACGGCAACATCGGTGGCGCTCCCGAGCCCAGCATTTACTTTGGCCATGCCGCGACGGACCAGCGAGGGGCTTTCGACCTCGATTTTCTCCATGTGAAAGAGGGGATCCACGATCCGGTACCCGCCCTGGGATCCGATCCCAATGTCATCTGGTCGCGCCGGAGCGATCTGGGTCAGCTGCCCACCGTTCCTCCCACGGCGGAGGGCGTGGTGAACATTCGCAACAACGGCGAAACCAATGCCCTGACACTCTCCGATTTCACCGTTTCCGGTGCCGATGCCGATCATGTGACGGTGAGTGAGAGTCCCTCCGAGATTCCTCCCGGGGGTGTCGCCGAGCTGAAGTACATCTTTGATTCCAAGGGTGAGACCGGGGCCTTCAATGCCACGATCAACTTCAAGACGAATGACCCCGATACGCCCGATTCCGCCATTGCAGTAAGCGCGGCCGTGATCAACACGGCTGGTCCCGGCGGTCACTATCCCTTGGATGACGTGGAGAATGAAGATGCCCTGATCGCTGATATCACGGGCTATGACAGGCCGGGGAACTACAATCCGGGCGACGGCTCCGTCAGCTTTGGCAAGGATGCCTTGGTCACGGGTACGGCGGTTGATGTGGCCGGCGGCGGCACGCTTCTCGTGCCGGTGAGGAAGTTCGGTGACATCACCAATTACACGGCGGCGTTCTGGATCAATCTGAGTGCCTTTCCCGAAGTGTTAGGCGCGGTCGTTTCCCGGGCCTCGATCACCGATGCCAATCCGGCGACGAGCTTGTTGGTGACGCCGGATGGTGGATTCTGGTGGTTGGCCCCGGACGTGAGCGAGGATCCTCTCTTCACCATCGAGCCGACCATTGAACTCGGCACTACCTATCACATTGCCGTGGTTTCCGAGGGCGATCACGACACGGTGTCCGTCTACATCAATGGGACGCTGGCCAATTCCGGAAGCGGTTTGGGTCAGGCGAACCCGAGTGAACCGGGCGAGTTTTTCTTCGGCGCCTTCGGACCTCTGGCCTCGACGGGAACCTACGATGATCTTCAAATCTACACCAAAGCGCTGTCGGCTGAGGACGTGAAGTGGTTGGCCGACAATCCAGGAGCGGTCATCGGTGGGGGAGGCGATCCCTGTCTGAATGATAGTGACGACGACGGACTCAATGACTGTGAAGAAGGCGATCTCGGAACGGATCCGCTGGAGGCTGATACCGATGGAGATGCCCTCACGGATGGCGATGAGGTGAACACCCACACCACCGATCCGCTCAATCCCGACACCGATGGCGATGAGCGGGAGGACGGCGCCGAGGTGGCTGCCGGCACCGATCCCCTCGATCCATTGGATCCGCCAAAGGCGCCGACCGGTTCGCTGGTGGACAACATCGTGGCGTTGTGGCCCCTGGATGAAGCTGATGGTAGCGTGGCCGCCGACGCGGTGGGTGCTCACGACGGTGCGGTCATGGGTACCGCGGAGTGGAAACCGGCCGAGGGCCGCGTGGGTGGCGCGATCTTCTTCGATGGCTCGGACGGCTTCATCGAAGTTCCCGATGCCCCGGATTTCCAATTTGCCGAGGAGCAGTCCTGGACCGCCTCGCTGTGGTACAAGACGGACGTCGTGGAGAATGATCAGGGCCTCATCACCAAGGGGTATCACGACGATTCACGGGCGACGACGGGCTATTGGATGCTGCAGACGCGGGCCGATGGTTTTACCCTGGACTCGCGCTGTTGCGAAGGGGGGAATCCGCGGGCGCGGATCGATTCGGATTCCGGCATCAGTCACGGTGACGGCGAGTGGCACCATTTCGTGGTCGCCCGGGATGGAGCGGCGCAAGAGATTCGCCTCTACGTCGATGGACAGCTGACGACGACCGATGTCTCGGGAGTGGATCGGGGTCTCTGGGCCATGGGTGAGAACGAGGATCCCCTGGTCATCGCCAATCACTTCAATCGCTTCACCGCGGGTTGGTTTGACGACATTGCAGTGTGGAAAGGCTATGCCCTGACGGATGCCGACGTGGCGGCGATCGCGGCCGAGGGTGTGGCCGCGGCGCTCGAGAATGCCGGGCCGGGTGTGGGAGAGCCCGTGGAACTCGCGGTGGTCGAAAGCGGCCTCGATGGGGACGAGCCAGCGGTGGTGGAGAACGCGGCTTACGCCGAAGACGCTTTGACCTTCTCCGACCGGACGCATGAGCACAACGGTGCGGCCTTCGACTCGGCCACCGGTACCTTGGCGACGGGAGGGGATCTGGTGATCGATCTGCCGGATTACCTCGTGGGCCAGAGTTACATTCGCTTTGCCAACAACGCCCGCGACAACGCCGAATTCGAGGCCGTGGTCACGGCCAGCGGTCCGGCAAAATGGTACCTCTTGATCGATAACCGCCTCGATGGACCCAATGCCGCGAGCAAGGGCAATACCGAGGATCCCATCCTCGGTGGCACCCTGCAATGGGTCATCGACGGCGGCTGGCAGCGGGTCAACACCGGGATCTCGCCCGGTGGTCTCGCTGACTATGTCGGGGTGGATGAGAGCGGTGACGGCGGCCTGAATCAGTTCTACGCCGTCTACACCCTTCCCGATGCCTCGACGACGGTGACGATCAACGGCAATGGTATCGGAGGGACCAACATGCTCTCTCTGGTGGGTGCCGGAGCCGGAGGAGGGGATGACAATCCGTTCGGCTTGTTAGGCTACTGGCGTCTCGACGAACAGGGCGGCGTCGCGGCCGTGGATTCGTCCGGCAATGGCAATAACGGTGTTGTCGAAAGCGCGGACAATGCCTGGATCGCCGATCCCGATCGCGGCTCGGTTTACCAATCGGGGGGCGGATCCTACATCGACTTCGGCACCATCCTTCCAGTCATCGGGTTGGAAACCGACTTCACCTGGTCCTTCTGGGTCAAGCCGAATGAAACGGACAACAACAACATCGTCTTTGGCAACCGCTGGAGTCCGGACGGGACCGACTTTGCGCCTCGCGAATTCATCAAGTTCACGCCGCGTGTGTTTGAATGGCACTTCAACAGTGGCGGCGAGAATGTGCCGGGGGACAATACTTTGTTTGTTGTCGATCAATGGACGCACAACCTCGTGGTCAAGAGCGGCACGACCCTGACTTATTACCGTGACGGTGTCGAGGTGGCGTCGAGCGAGATCACTGGGGCGCCGGTGAATGCTCAACCGCTCTATCTCGGCGGGCAGAACGGCAATGAGAACTTCAGTGGTCTCTTTGACGAGGTGGCGGTCATGGATCGCGCCCTCTCCCCCGCCGAGGTGACGGAGGTCTACAATCGCGGCGTTGCCGGCGAGTCCCTCATCGGTCCCGGTGACGGGGTGGATCCCGGTCCCGGTGACGACGTCCCGCCCTTGGAAGACGTGGGCATCACGGACAACGGCGTCTTTGGGGTGACCATCCCGGCGGGCATGACGGCGGACATCGAGTACTCCACCGATCTGGAGAGCTGGGAGGTGATCGCCACCGACCTCACGGGTTCGGTTGAGGAGACGGATGCAGGTCGGATCGCCGCCCCCAAGGGTTACTACCGCGCCATCTACAAGTGAGCGGGTAGGTAGTTAGGTAGACGAGATTCGAAGAAGCAAAGGGTGAGGTCGAGAGGCCTCGCCCTTTGTCGTTCCAACACGTGAGACACCTGTTCCACGTTGTTGGCAACGGAATCACTTCCAAATAACCGAGGGACTGAAGTCCCTCCCACATTCCAAGAAAGTGGCAGGGACTTTAGTCCCTTCGCTATTTCCGGGATGAGAGCCGCAGGGTCGGGGTGCTAACTAACTATTTCTCCAAGACCTGGATTGCATCACGAAAGCGCAGGAGGACGCGGTCTTGGCCTAACAAGGAGAGCATGGGAAGCAGTTCGGGGCCCCCGGCCTGGCCGCTGGCGGCGATACGGGCGGGAAACATCAATTTGCCCTTCTTTTCCTCGAGCTCTTGCGCCGCCTTCCCAATGGCTTGGCCGATGGTTTCCTCGGTCCAGGGCGAGGCAGCCGATAGGGCTTCGGTGAGTGACTGCAGTCGCGGGATGCTTTGGCTATCCTTCTTGAGCTTCGCTAGAGCTGCGGGGTCGTGGTCGCAGCGATCGCCCTGAAAAAAGGCGATTTTTCCCGGGATTTCCGAGGCCAGCGAAACCTTGGTTTGCACCAGCGGGAGGAGGCGGTGAAGGGTGTCGTCGTCGAGATCGAGTTCGGCTGCCTGCACCACCGGTGTGGCGTGTTGCCTGAAGGCCTCACCGTCCAGGCCCATGAGAACCTGGCCGTTGAGCCAGAGGAGCTTCTTGAGATCAAAGGAGGCGTTGCTCTTGTTGATCCCGGGAAAATCGAAGCGTGCGATGATCTCTTCGATGGGAAGCTGCTCCTGATCATCCTTGGGCGACCAGCCTAACAAGGCGAGGTAGTTGACCACGGCTTGCGGCAGGTAGGCTTGCTCGCGGTACTCGGTTACGGAGGCGCCCTGATCCCGTTTGCTCATCTTGGACCCGTCGGCATTGAGGATGAGAGGGATATGGGCGTAAACCGGGGGCGAGGCATCGAGGGCCTCGAAGAGTTCGATGTGTTTCGGCGTGTTGGAAAGGTGGTCCTCACCCCGGATGACGTGGGTCATGCCCATTTCCAGATCGTCGACCACGTTGACGAAGTGAAAGATATAGGAGCCGTCGGGGCGGCGGATCGTCATGTCGGGTTCATCGCGGGTGAACTCGACACGGCCGCAGATTTTGTCGTCAACGACCACGGGTTGGCGGGGTGAGCGGAAGCGGACGGCACCGTTGTCTTCGGTGTAGACAAGCCCCTTTTGCTCCAGAGTGGCGAGATGTTTGTCGTAGAGACCTTGGCGCTGGCTCTGGTAATACGGGCCGCGGTCACCGCCGGCGCCGGGACCCTCGTCCCACGTCAGGCCGAGCCACTCGAGCCCTCTGAGGATGGCTTCGATCCCATCCTCGATATTGCGATTCCGGTCCGTGTCCTCGATGCGGAGTACAAATTGACCACCGTGGTGTCTAGCATAAAGCCAGTTGAACAGCGCTGTCCGGGCGCCGCCCACGTGGAGATAACCCGTCGGCGAGGGAGCAAATCGAGTGCGAACCGTCTTGTCAGTCATGATGGGCGAAGTTGCACCCTTGGCGGAGGGCCGCAAGTCCATCTATGCGGCGGCTGTGTCCGACCCTTTCGGGGATGGAAGATCCGCTTGCACGGCGGGCGTGCTGTTCGAAGCTCAGCGAGCATGAAGGACGTGAAAGATTCACCGCGAGCCCTGGTGCGTATCGGTTACGATACGCGTGTCTACAAGACCTACCGGGGGCGGTTGGCCGAGGAGCGGTATCACAACGAGAAGAAACTGCTGGGCTTTCTGGAGCGTCGCGGCTGCGACTTTGTGCCGCGAGTTCTCGATTCGAACGATGAGGAGTTGCTTCTCGTGATGAGCAATTGCGGCCAGCCGGTGTCGCAGATGACCCAGTCGAAAATGGACAAGATTTTTGCCGAACTCGAGAAGTATGGCGTGCGTCACGACGACCAGGCGATGCGCAATATCACTTACGAGCCCAATCGTGGTCGGTTTTGCGTCATCGATTTTGAGTTCGCCAAGGCGCTGGAGGGGAACGAGGCGGTGGATCGCGGGTGGTCCCGGATCCGCTGGGCAGGGGCGGTGGATATCGGTCGTTTTCGGGAACGGAACGACGATACCTTTCTCGTGTTCACCATTGATGAGGAGGGGTTCCGGCAATTGCCGGACGAAGGGTCGGCGGACATCGAAGATGGAGACTTGGTCTTCGTCGTGAGCGACGGCATGGGCGGGGCCAACTCGGGTGATCTGGCGAGCGGAATGATCACGGGGCGCTTGCGTGAGATGATTCCTCAGACCTATCAACAGGCGGCCAATCACCTCTATCCGGACCGGCCGGGCGTCTTGCAGGAATGTCTCCTGCAAGTCCACGAAGCGGTCAACGAGATCGCGGGGAAGAAGGAGCATCTGGCGGGCATGGGTGCCACGGTGACCATCTTTTGGTTCACGCCGGAGAATGCCTACTTTGGCCATGTGGGAGACACCAGGCTCTATCGGTTTCGCCGCGGCGAGCTTGAACAGATCACGGAGGATCATTCCCGCGCTTGGCAGGACCTGAAGAAGGGGGAGATCAACGAGCGGGAATGGCGGACGCACCCGCGCCGGCATCTCCTGCAACAAGCCGTGGGTGCGGGCATTCAGTCCATCGAACCCCAGATCGGTGCCCTGCCGCCCCGGGTGGGAGATTGGTTCCTCATGTGCTCGGATGGCCTCATCGGCGGTCTCTGGGACAAGCATCTCAAACGGATGTTCGAGCAGGCCAAGGCGGGGACGGAGCCCGGCGCGCTGACAGGGGAACTCCTGGCCAAGTCTCTGGAGGAAGACGGCCGGGACAACATTAGCCTGGTGACGATCGAACTGCAGTGAGTAATTTGTTAGTCAGTTTGTTAGGCATTGAATCTATCGAACCACCCCTATGACGTCATGATACCGAGCATCGAAACCGAGGAGGAAGTGATGTTTTTCGACACCGACTTGGGTGGCGTGGTGCACAACATCGCCTATCTCCGATTCATCGAGACGGCGCGGACGCGATTGGCCGGCCAAGGGTTGGACATGGCCCTGAAGGACATGGCGGCATCGCAGCTCTTTCCCGTGGTCACGCGGACCGAGATCGACTATCGCAGACCGGCGACGCTGGGTGACCATCTTCGGATCAGCGGACAGCTGGAACGGTTCAATCGCAGCCGGTTTTGGTGCGCCTTTGAGATCAGGCTTCGCGACGACGAGGATCGTCTGCTGATCACCTGTCGGCAGGCCCTCGCCTTGGTGCAGATGCCGGCGGGCAAGCCCGTGCCCCTGCCCAAAGAATGGCAGACACGCTATCCCGAGGCCTACCGTCCCAAGACGAAGGCCGTGGATTGATGGAGAAGCGGGCGCCGCTCGGCTACTCGAGGCCGGTGGTTTTTCCAGGGAGCGGGTCTTCCGGAGCCTGGAGATAGGCGAAGAGATCCCGGATCTGTTTTTCTGTCAGGGCATCGAGGAGGGCATCGGGCATGATGGAGACCGGGGAGTTTTCCTTCTTCAAGACGTCCCGAAGCGCAATGACAGTGGCATCACCGATGAGTTCCCGGAGTTTGAGTTGTGTGTCTGTAAGTTCCTCGACAAACCCTGAGATGACGGCGGTGGCTTGAGAGTCTCCTTGAGGCCGCAGGGTGACGGTGGTGAGTTCAAATTCCTCCCGCACGCCAAGATTGGGATCGACGATGGCGGTGACGAGGAACTCCAATTGATTGCGTTCGTATCCCGTGAGATCGGGCCCGATGTTTCCCCCGCGGCCAAAGAGCTGATGACAGGCGGCACAGACCTGGGTGTAGACCTCGGAGCCCGCCGAGGGATCGCCGGAACCGGCGGCCACGACTGCCATGATCTCCCGGATGCGTTTCTCCTTGGCGGCCGTGGGCTGCGCTGGGGTTGGCCAATGTTCCTCGATCCGGCGGTTGATGGCGGCGTTCCCGTGGCCCTGCATGACAAGTCGTTGGTCGAGCGTGACCGCCTCGGCGGTTAGGCTGCGATCGGCCACGGCCTCGAGGAGTTCCAGAGACCAATCGAGGCGGCCGGCCAGAACGGTGATGGCCGTGGTGCGGACGCTTTCATCCTGGACGCTTTGGGCCAATCGAAGGATGCGCGTTCCAAGTCCAGGATTCTTGGCGCGGCGGAGACCGTGGAGGGCGGTCCGCCTGATCTTGGGGTCGGACTCGGTCTCAGCCAATTTGGTCAGGAGATGGGTGACCTCGGTTGTTGGAGTTTCTGATAGGGTCTGGAGGAGGATCTGACGATCGGCGGCGGGGAGGGCCTCGGCCGAGCTGGCGAGTTCGAGCGCGGTGGTGCGCGCCGTGGGACTCTGGAGGCGGAGGGCGAAGGTGAGAAGTTCAATCTTGGGCGGACCCGTGGAGGCAATGTTGGCCAGGGCCTGGCCCAGGAGCGGGGGCGTCTCGTTCAGGGTGATGCCCTTGAGGCCGGCTTCCATGCCGCGGATCATGGTGACGGCGTAATCCGCCACGGGGAGTTTCTCCAGCAGACGGGCGGCATGGGTGAGATTGGCGAGAGAGGGATCGGCGGCGAGGCGTCGCCCGATGAGGAAGGTGAGCTTGGTCTCCATGACCGGCGTACGCCAGAGGTCGGGGTGCTCTTGCAGCCAGGCGACGACGGCGTCGGTGTCGCGTGTGAGATGTTCTTCCAGGGCCCACCAGAGTTGTGAGGGAATGTAAGGGTCGTTGGTGAATCGGTTAGTCTCCAGAATGCGGCTGAGGAGATCCAGGGTCTGGGATGTTGGCAGACGCTGGAGGGAGGCGGCTAACTGGGAGATCATCTCCGGTTGCGGATCGTCGGCCAGAGCCTGCACGGCCTTAAACACCGCGGGGCTGAGGGCCTTATTGCGGTCGCCCAGGAGGCGAACAGTCCAGAGTCGAACATGCAGATTGGGATGGCGGAGGGCTGTCGAGAGGAGGGCGGCGTCGCCTTCCAGGCTTCCGAGAAGATGGAGGGTCCAAAGGGATTCCAGGGCTCCTTGGTTCGGCTGAGAGAGCTTGGCGGCCAAGAGGGGTCCGGCGAGAGGATCGCGGCGGGCGCCTAACAAGCGCCGGGCCGTCCAGCGATGCCATTGGTTTGGGTGGTCCAGGAGATCGATGAGCTCGGGCGTGGGCAGGGAGGTGAGATCGAGCGGTGAATGGGGCGTGCCGTGACGATGGCGCAGGCGATAGATGCGGCCGTGGGTCCGGTCCCAGTTGTCCCGGGGATCGACGTGAGTGATGCGCGCATCGTAGAAATCGGAAATGTAGAGATTTCCATCGGGTCCTAGGGCGGCATGCACCGGGCGGAACCAGACGTCCTCGGTTTCAATGGCGGCCGGTAGTTCCTCGCTCTTGAAGGTGCTTCCGTCAGGCTGGAGCGCGATGACAGGCACGCGGTTGGCGAGGCAGTTGACGCCGAAGAAATGACCTTCGGATCCCGGAAAGGCGCCGCCGTGATAGGGGACCCACTGTTGTACCAGCCGCTGGTGTTTGCCTGTGATGGGAATGCCGTGGAAGTAGTCGAAAGCGTGGGGGTTTGTATGGGGGCCGTGTTTGCCGAAGCCTTTCTGGTAGAATCCTCCCTGGACGAAGTAGACGGCTTGCATGCTGCCATTGGTCCCGGAGTAGAGGCGGCCGGCGGCATCGAAGTCCACGCCAAAGGTGTTCCAGCCGCCCTCGGCGAAGAGTTCGAAGGCGTGGGTCACCGGATGATAGCGCCAGATATTCTGTCCGAAAAACGTGATCGGCGGTGCCTCCGGCTTGGAAAGGACGCGGACGCGGGCGGTGACCGTGCTGCCGGTGCAAGCGTAGAGCCAGCCGTCGGGGCCCCACTTGAGGGAATTGGCCACGGAATGGGTATCTTCGAGACCAAAGCCGGAGAGATGGACAACTGGATCCGAATCGGGAATATCGTCTCCATCGGCATCGGGGTAGAAGAGGAGGTAGGGCGGGTTCATGACCCAGACGCCGCCATCTCCCTGGCAGGTCGAGGTCACGATGTTCAGGCCCTCAAGAAAAACCTTGTGTTTGTCATAGGTGCCGTCGCCATCGGTGTCCTCGTGGATGGTGATGCGGTCGCGCCCAATGAATTTTCGTTCTTCGGGCTTGTCGTAGGGCGGGGGCGGGGGAACGACGTCGAAAACTGATCTCAGGTGGTTGTCCCAGGTGAGAACCTCGAGCCCGGCGGGTTTGGGATACTGGATGTATTGCGTGACCCAGAGGCGGCCGCGAGCGTCGAACTCGACGTACAGGGGTTGCGTCACCGTGGGTTCGTGAAGCACGGTCTCGATGATAAAATCGGGGCTGGGATCCAGGGCAGCGAGGGCCTCGGCCGGAGGGAGTGCCGTGCCCTTGCCCTCCACGTTGGAATGGACATTGGTATTGCCCTCGAAACGCCGCCTCACCACGGCCATGTCTCGTTCCCGGCCTTCCACATCGGCAAGGACCACGCCGCGATGCCCCGCAGGTTGTTCGTCATGCCTCGCCGCGTATTCTGCTAGGAGGCGTCTGCTGGCGTTACTGTCAGGGTTTTGGTTAGGCCAATGGGCGTACTCACGTTGATCCCCGGAAACAAAATCCCAGGTGCCGGCGAGGTCGATGGCATCCTTCAATCGGCCTAACTGAATCGGACCTTCGATGATGCCGCCGCGGCCTTTTTCATCATAGACACGAAAGGCGATGAGGTTCTTCTGTCCGAAGCGCACTTGATCGGGATCGATGACGGCGGGGCGGCGGACGTCGCTCGAGGGCTTGCCAAAAAGCGGGGGCATGCCGCCGTTGGCCCCAACGCGGCTCCCGTTGAAATAGGCTTCATCGACGTCGTCGATTCGGCGGACGGTGAGGAGGAGGCGGCTGCCCTCCCAGTCGGCGGGAACGTCGACAAAGCAGCGGTACCAGCCGAAGCCGTCGAGGTCGCCCATCGCGGACTCCCAGGCTCCGGGAACGGGAAGAGGGACCCAATCCTGGGCGTGGCCCGGGGGAGGGGCGAGGAGGAAGAGCAGCGGCAGGAAAGGAAGTGAGAATAGAAAAGGGAAGCGAGGCACGGTGGAAGCGTAGAGGGTGGACCTTCGGGCGTCGAGCACGAGGCGAGGCAGGCGAGGCGAGGGGTACCGTGGTGCCAATCGGGGTGGACATTCCCCAGTGGCGGAGGGAAGCTCTGGACCATGCGCTGGAAAGATGCTCGTCGTAGTCAGAACGTGGAGGATCGGCGGCGAGGTCGATCGCGGGGTCGCCGTCCTCTGGGCGGGGTGGGATTGATCGTGGTCGCGGCCGTCGCGATCTTTCTCTGGAATGAGTCGCCGGATGAGGTGATTCAAGAAGTGCGGGAGCGGTTGGCGGAGCTGCCGGTGGGCGGGTCGGTCTACGAGCCCACGCTGGCGGAAGAGGAGCTGGCGGAGTTCACCAGGACAGTGCTGGCCTTTACCGAGGACGTGTGGGCGACCATTTACGGGCAGGTGGCGCCGAGCTATCGTGGTGCCAGGCCTCGATATCAGGAGCCGACACTGGTGCTCTTTTCGGGAGTGACGCCGACCGCTTGCGGACGCGGCGAGGCGGGAATGGGGCCGTTTTACTGCCCGGGGGATTCGCAGGTCTACATCGATTTGGCCTTTTTCAATGAACTGGAGACGAAGTTCGAGGCTCCGGGAGACTTCGCCCAGGCCTACGTCATCGCTCACGAGGTGGGGCACCACGTGCAGAATCTACTGGGAGTTTCCGGGCAGGTGCACGCGCAGCAAAGCCGGGTTTCGCAGGAGGAGTACAATCGACTTTCCGTGCGGCTGGAGCTCCAGGCGGATTACTTTGCCGGTGTCTGGGCGCATCATGCGCAAGGGGCGCTGGATGTCTTGCAGGAGGGCGATTTGGAGGAGGGGATTCGAGCGGCCATGGCGGTGGGTGACGATACCATTCAGAGGCAGGCCACGGGGCGAGTGGTGCCGGAGGCCTTCACCCATGGCAGTGCGGAACAGCGGATCCGCTGGTTTCTCCTGGGCTTTGAATCAGGGGATCCGGCAGCGCATTCGCCCTTTGAAATGGCGTATGAAAGGCTCTGAAGAACGGTGATGGAGAAGGGAACGGGAGCAACTAGCAAGAGTGCCGAGGAAAGCGATAGAAGAACCAGATCGCGACTTACAAAACCACTACCCAAGCGATCCGGATTACTTTTGTTGTTAGGATTGTCCGTCATGCTTCTCGGGTTGGGGTTCTGCTTCCTCTTGGGGCGCGGGTATTTGACGGCCGCGTCCTTTGACGCTTGGCGCCCCACACGGGCGACGGTCTTGGCGTCCTGGATCGAAGGTGTGCCCCAACCGGGATCGGCGCTTGTGCGCTACGAGTTCAAGGTCCGGTATCGCTATGAAGCGAACGGCGAGAGTCAGGTTTCGACCCGGGTGCGGGAGATCGCGTCCAATACCCGCAAACGTTCAAAAGTCGAGCGCCTGCAGGCTCAGTTTGCCGTGGGCGACGAGGTGACCTGTTATGTCGATCCGGAGGACCCGAGCCAGGCGATCTTGCTGCGACCGACGAAGGCGCCGGGCTACACACTCTGGTTTCCGGCCTTGTTTGCCGTAGGAGGAGCCGGGATGTGTGTCGTCGCCCTGAGGAAGCGTCATCGCTGACGTTTTTCCAGCCATACGGCGATGATGCCGATGTCGGCAGGCGTGACACCGCTCACGCGGCTGGCTTGACCAAGTGTTTTTGGCTGGATGTGCTGCAGGCGATCCTGCGCCTCGCGTTTCAAGCCGGAGATGGCTTGATAATTCAGGTCGATGGGCAGCCGGAGATTCTCCAGTTTCTTGGTCCGGTCGACCATGTCCCGTTGCCGATTGAGGTAGCCCTGATACTTCAGATCCACTTCGATGAGTTGCCAGATGGCGTCGGTGGCGAGTTGGCGGAGTTCCGCCGGGAGTTCTTGATAGACGTTTTCCGGCCGGCGAAACCACTTGGGAAGAGCGAGGCCCTCGTGGCGTGCGTTTGCCACGGTCTGATGCAGGCGCTCCACCGCGGCCTTCTTTTCGTTGAAGGCCTGCCGCCTTTCCGGGGAGAGCAAGCCAGAGATCTCGTCGCCCTTGGGCGAGAGCCGTTGGTCGGCATTGTCCTGGCGGAGGAGGAGACGGTACTCGGCGCGGCTGGTGAACATGCGGTAGGGTTCGATGACGCCCTTGGATACAAGGTCATCGATCATGACGCCGATGTAGGCTTCATCGCGTCCAAGAATGAAAGGATGAGAGGAGCCCGAGACCTTGATGCCGGCATTGATGCCGGCCATCAATCCCTGGGCGGCGGCTTCCTCATAGCCCGAAGTCCCATTGATCTGGCCGGCGAAGTAGAGTCCGCTGACGCGTTTGGTCTCCAGGGTGGGCTGGAGTTGGGTCGGGGGGCAATAGTCATACTCGACGGCGTAGCCCGGGCGGATGATCTCGGCCTCTTGCAGCCCTGGGATCGTTCGGATGAAAGCGAGCTGAACCTCATAAGGGAGGCTGGTGGAGATGCCGTTGACATAGAATTCTCGGGTGTGCCGGCCCTCGGGTTCAAGAAAGAGCTGATGGCGTTCTTTGTCTGCGAAGCGCACGACCTTGTCCTCGATCGACGGACAATAGCGCGGCCCGACGCCTTCGATACGGCCGCAATACATCGGGGATTTATCCAGGTTGGCGCGGATGAGATCGTGGGTCCGGGCATTGGTGTAGGTCGTCCAACAGGGAACTTGTTCCATGTGGAACATGGGATCAGACCAATCGTTCAGCGTGTGGTGCTCGTGCTCGTCTCTACGGATCTGCTCCGAGATAAAACTAAATCTCGGAGGATTGGTATCACCGTGCTGGATCTCGCAGGAGGAGAAATCGATGGATCGGCCGTTGAGCCGGCAGGGAGTCCCAGTCTTGAACCGGTCGACCTCGAAGCCGAGTTCCTTGAGGTGATCACTCAGGGTCGAAAGGCTGTCACCCATCCGGCCTCCCTTTTGGTTTTGGAGGCCGACATGGAGGAGTCCCCGCATGAAGGTACCCGTGGTGATGATGACGGCTTTGGCCGTGAGGCGAAGTCCCAGGGAGGTCTCGACGCCGGCAATCGCGTCGTTGGCCACGCACAGGGAGGAAACGTTTCCTTGATGAAGATCGAGGTTCTCGGCGGACTCCAGGACCCATTTCAGACGGAACTGGTAAGCCTTCTTGTCGGCCTGAGCTCGGGGAGCGCGGACGCTAGGTCCCTTGGCAGCATTGAGCATCCGAAACTGAATCCCGGTGGCGTCGGTGTTGATCCCCATGACTCCGCCAAGAGCGTCGATTTCCCGAACCATGTGCCCCTTGGCCAATCCGCCAATGGCGGGATTGCAGGACATCTGGGCAATGGTGTCGAGGTTCTGTGTCAGGATGGCGGTCTGACATCCGAGCCTGGCGGCGGCGAGCGCTGCCTCGGTGCCGGCGTGGCCGGCCCCGACGACGATGACGTCATAGTTCTTGGGATAGGTATACATTGGGTTGGATGGGAACGGCCTCCTCTGTTCTACGTGGAACACAAGCCCGCCCGCCGGCTTGCGCCCTCTAGTTTTCCACCTCAGAGTGCCATTCTCTAAATGAAAGCCGAGGCAATACAACCCCCGATCGTGGCCTTCAAGGAATGGCATGTCGTCTGCCAAGCCCTTCTTTCCGGCAAGCTGAGCATCATCTTTCGAAAAGGCGGTATTGCCGAGGGCCGTGCCGGCTTTGCCTTCAATCACCGCGAGTTCTTGCTTTTCCCCACCCACTACCACGCGCAGTACGAGGGCGTTCGGTCCCCTTTCGCGCGGCCCGGCGCCGGCGATGATCTGGAGAATGATCGGGATGAGGTGTCGCTGACCGCGTTTTGCCGGGTGGTTGCCGGTGCGGTCGTCACGGACTGGGACGATGTCCTCCGCCTCGAGCCCTTCCACCTGTGGAAAAACGAAGTGCTCCGCCAGCGCTTCGATTATGGCGGCAGCCAGTCGATCCACTTGGCGTTGGTCAGAACCTATCGCCTGGTCCGTGAACGGCGCCTCCCGATGGAAAAGCAGTTCCGCGGCTGCCGCTCGTGGGTTTCCATGCCCTTTGCGGAGCCCCTTATCGGACGCCCTGTGCTCGAGATCGACGCGTTTCAAGAAACGCATAAGGATATTGCTAACTTATTACTTCATTTAGAGTTACATGCTGTTTAGTTAGCCACAACTTATCTTTTTGATTAGAAATGGCGCCTGGCGGTGACCGCAGTGCCAACGTGTCTGCCACGGCCGAGGGATTGCTCGTGAGCGCTCCTTGCCAGTAATCCGGTGACGCTTTTCTGCAGTTTCTATTTTCCAAAGATCCGATTCTTCCTTACCGGTGCACGCCATCCATCCACTATAGATCTGAGCTTATGTCCGTTGTCACAGTTGTTGCCACGAATCTGCGCCGGGGAACGGCGATCAAGTACAAAGGGGATTCTGGGGTGCTCCTCGAAGTTGAGCATCGTACTCCAGGAAAGGGCGCTGGCTTCGTTCAGGTGATCATGCGGAGTTTCGCGTCGGGGAAATCGAAGGACATCCGGTTCGCCGCCAGTGAGAAGGTCGAGATCATCACCACCGACCGGCAGAAACTGGAGTTCAGCTATAGCGATCCCTCGGGGTTCTATTTCATGGATACCGCGACCTACGAGACGGTGGAGCTTCCCGCCTCCCTCCTGGCCGGAACGGAAGATCTCTTGATCGAGAATCTCGCCTGTGAAGTCCTCTTTGTCGAGGGCAAGGCCGTCAATGTGGAGTTGCCGCCGACCGTGGAACTCGAGATCACCAATAGTCCCGAGGGGATCAAGGGGGACACGGCGAACAATCCGACGAAGGCCGCGACGGTGGAAACCGGTAAGGAGATTCAGGTGCCCTTGTTCATCAAGGAAGGGGACCGAGTCAAGGTCGACACGCGGACGGGCAAGTACGTCAGCCGCGCTTAGGCGCATTGCGCGATGGCAGGCGGTCGCAAGCCCTCAGGCGGGAGCGCCGCCGGCCGCGCCAAGAAGAAGACCGCCAAACGTGGTTCGCGCTCTCCGGCGGCGAAGAAGAAGCGGGGCGGCACTGCGCTAAGGCAAAAGCCTCCGGCGAAAAAGAAGCCGGCAAAGAAGAAGTCGCCAAAAAAAAAGAAACCGACCCAGGCGAAGCGAAATCGGGGCCGCGGAGGAAAGAAGACCCGGGGCACCGAAGAAGCGCCGGTTCCAGACGGCGGCTGGTTCTCCAAAGTCGTCCGTATTCTCCTGTGTCTTGTGCTCTCCCTCTTGGCGGTGGTGACCACGGTGACGTTTTTTCAGGAGATTGCCGCTGTCGAACGCGGTCCCCGCTTCTGGACGGCGGCGCCGGTGTACTTTTTTGCTCTGGGCGTGGCCTTGCTCGCGGTGTTCCGGCTGGGGCTGCCGGAGCGAGCGCTCTATTGGTATGTCTTCGGGCATGAACTGACCCACGTGATCTTCATCTATCTCTGTGGGGGAAAGGTTTATGGAGACATCCGCGTTTCCATCCGGGGCGGTCACGTGGTGACCAACAAGTCGAACTGGCTGATTTCTCTATCGCCCTATTTCATCCCGTTTTACACCGTCATTTCCGCCCTCGTCTTCGTTTTGGCCAGCCCCGTGGTCGATCTGGATCAGGCCTATCGCATTGGATTCTTTGAGCTCCAACCGCTCTATGTGCTCTACACCTTCATTGGTTTCACCTGGACCTTGCACATTTACTATACACTGGCGATGTTGTTAAGAGAGCAGCCAGATCTGCAGATGAACGGCACGGTCCTGTCTCTCCTGGTGATCTATCTCGTGAATAGCATCATTGTCATGGCGTTTGTCGCCGCCGTGAGCAAGACCCTCAGTCTGAGAGGCTATATCGAAGCCTGGTTTGGCTTGGCCCAGGAATGGACCAATCTTCTCCTGGTTCGTTTGGCCGCAATGATCTGGTGATTCGCCGAGTTCGGGGTAGCGTGGATGGACATGACTTCCGAAAGTTCCTCCCCCGGTGATCCGCCGCGCATTGTGGCGCCTTCCATCTTGGCCTCCGACTATGCCGCCTTCGGCGCCGAGGCGGCCGATGCCGAATCCGCGGGCGGGGACTGGCTCCATCTCGACGTGATGGACGGCCATTTCGTGGACAATATTTCCTTTGGCCCCGGTGTCGTGCAGGCGTTGCGGCCGGTGACCCGCTTGTTTTTTGACGTCCATCTCATGATCTCTCGTCCTGATCGCTATTGGAGGCGTTTCGCCGAGGCCGGGGCCGACGGGATTACCGTGCATGTGGAGGCGGACCACGATGTCTCGGCCACCTTGAAAGCGATCCGCTCCGCGGGCCTAAAGGCCGGGCTGGCTCTGAATCCTGCCACCGCGTGGGAAGCCGCGTTGCCCCATCTGCAGGAGGTGGATTTGATCCTCTGCATGACCGTGGTTCCGGGCTTTGGCGGCCAAGCCTTCATGCGCGAAGTGCTACCCAAAATCAGGGCTGCCGCCGAGGCTCGTCGAGAGGGTGGCCTCGGCTATCACATTGAGGTGGATGGGGGAATCGACGAATCCACCGCGAGAGAGGTCACCGCAGCTGGAGCTAATGTGTTAGTCGCAGGAACGACGATCTTCAAAGCGGACGATCGGCATGCGATGATTAAAGCACTTCGGCAAGTTTGATGGTTTGTTAGTTGACACAGAGAGGGCAACCGGGGCGGACAGGAGTGTCCGCATCCCTTGACTCCGTCTATTGGAAGTCACGAAGGCCTGTGCCTAACTAATTAGTTAATCAACTAATCGAGATCCTCGATGTCGCTGATGCGATCGCGATCCCGCTCGGCCCTATCGTCATGCCCAAAGGCTTCATGGACGGAAGCGCGGGCCTCGTAGTAGCCGGAGTCCAGCGGTTTCAGCTCGATGGCCTTGGTGAGATCACTGACGGCGCCTTCGTAGTCCCGAAGGGCGGAGCCCCGAACCGAACCCCGGAGAAAGTAGGCCCGGGAATCCTCCCGGATTTCGAGCGATTTCCCCAGGTCCTCCTCGAGTTCCTTGGAGACGATGGGAAAACGGGTGGCGATCATTTCACCGAGAACAGCGGCGTCAAACTCGTCCTTCTTGGCGCGTTTGCCGGCCTCTTTGGGATCAATCATCAGATGCGGGTTGGTGATGAGATACTCGGCCCGCTCCACCAGTGAATTGGCGTTGTGCGGATTGAGTTCGACGGCCCGTGTGTAGCACTCGAGGGCACGGCGTTCCTGGCCGGGGAAGTTCTGCAGGGCATAGGCGCGAGCGGAAAACACGTCGTCCGAGTGGGGGCAGAGAGACTCCGCCTTGTCGAAATCTCGCAGAGCGTGGGCATAGCGGCTCTTTTCTCCCAGCTTCTTCAGAGCGCGCTCGAAGGCCTCGTCGTTACCCCGGATACTGTCCATCACGCCCAGGTCTTCCTCCTGAAGGGCCTGGAGCAAGACGCCCCATTCCTCGTCCATGGACCATGCGAGGTAGGTGTAACCTCGGGCCAAAAAAGTGCCCATGCTGCGAGGATTCAGGCTCACCGCGCGGTTCAGAAGGCGCAGTCCCTCGCGGCGGGTGGCCTCATCCGAAGCCAACAGATCGCCCATGGTTTCGAGAGCCAGGCTCTCGTTGGGGCCGATCTCGAGGGCCTTGGCAGCGTGCTTCATCGCCTTCTCCTGGCTGTGAAACGGGGTACCCTTCTTGGAGTAGGTGTAGGCCAAGCCGATCTGGGCCAACAGATTCCCGGGCTCGAGTTCGATGGCCTTCTGGTACTTCACCAGTGAATCCTTCGGCTGGCCCATCCCTGGATGTCCCGGAAGATCGCCCAGAATGCGAAAGACATCCGAGGATTCCGGCGCCAGTTCGAGCGCCTTTTCCGCATCCGCGAGCGCCTTCTTGGGATCATAGAACCGGGCATCCCACCCCGTGAAGACATCGGCACGGCCGATGTAGGCCGTGACGTTTTCCGGGTCGAGTTCAAGCACGCGGTTGAAGTCGCCCAGCGCCTTCTCGTAGTCGAAGGTCCGCCAGAGATAGTAGAGACCCCGCTTGAGGCGTGCTTTGGCATTATCCGGGTTTTCTTCCAGCGCCCGGCTCAAACCTTCCAAGACCAGAGCGTCCTGATCCGATTCCGCCGGAAGAAGAGCGGCCGAACCAAAAAGCACCACGGCAACCAGTGACCAGAGGGAGCAATGCATGAGGGACTGTAGTCACAAGGGCCTCGAAGGACAAGTGCTGGTACCTCGGTCTCCCGGCGCCCGGGTCGATCATTGTTTTTGTGCAACACCGGGGCAGGGGCTGGGTGAGTTTCGCAGGCTCTGGCGGCCCTGGCTCGAAGGGGCGCCCGGAGAGCTTGGTTTCGGAAGACCGGAGCCCGATTTGTTCGCAGCCGCCCTGAAGCCAATCTCAAGAGACCTGCCTAAGGTGCGCGCCCGCCTCGCAACCTCCACCGGTTCCTTGAGCAGAATTGGTCGCATGTGCTAGAATTAGCCCTATGGATACAGAAACGCTCATCAGTGAATTCAGGAAGCTTCCGCCTGATCAAAAACAGGTGATGAGAAAAGCTGTCTTATCTGTTTCACGAGGCGTTGAAGGAGCCGTGCCTGGGATTACCATAGTTTTTCCTGATGGGGAAACGATCACATTTGAGGGCCAAAGGGCGGATTTCATACGAAGCCAAGCGCATGTATCAGGCATGACAATGCACGATTTCATTTACAGTCAATTGCTGGAAAGGTCACCACCTAAAAATCCACCACCACCTCAAAAGCAAGTGCCATCACTGTATGAGCTGTTTGCCAACGCTCCTTTTGCCAAGCTGGACTTTGAGCTGCCAGAAGGCGTACGCTCTCCCATTCGTCCAGTTGAACTATGATGAGTTTTCTGGTTGATACTAACGTTGTTTCGGAGTTCAGGAAAAAAGAACGATGTAACCCAAACGTTAAGGCCTGGTCTGAAGATCAGACGCAGCATGAACTCTATCTCAGTGTTGTGGTTCTTGCGGAGATCAGGTTCGGGATTTCGGGTGTATCAGATCCTGCTTTCCAAAAGATCTGGAGGATTGGTTAGAAAATGAAGTGCGGCCATGGTTTGCCGGTCGCGTGTTGCCTGTTGATGAGAATGTGATTGTTCGGTGGCGGGAGATTATGGAAAGAGGTCGCAAAGCTGGCCACACGTTCAGCCAGCCAGATCTCTTTCTTGCAGCGCAGGCAGATCTTCGTGGACTAACGATGGTCACCAGAAATGTGGATGATTTCAGAGTTGCTGGTGTGCCAGTCCTCAACCCGTGGGAATACACAAGGACATCGACATGATGGATAATGAACGAATTTGCTGCCACCCGTTTCGGATGACCTCTTGCTAGTCTGGTTGGGTTCCATCAGCAATGTGGATCCGAATACAGGGAAGAAAGAGCTGGTAGTTGCGAAGGACGTCTTGTTGCGAAGCCCTACGGTGTGGGCCCAGTGTATCGAGGATTCTCCCGAGGCAATCGGGCTTCCTGAGTCTCGAGTTCCTTGAAAAGCTGGGTTCGCAGAGCGGTGACTTCTTCCGGCATCGTCGCTGCCAGATCCGCACTCTCCGAGAGGTCGCTCCCGAGATTGTAGAGTTCGTCGATTCCTTCCCAGAAATGGATGAGCTTCAAGTCCCCGCGGCGGATGATGGAGTACGGGCCCGGTGCGTGCCGGTAGTGCGGAAAATGCCAGATCAGGGTTTGGCGACCGAGGCCTTCCTCTCCACCGCTCTTGAGATGTCCCAGAAGGGACCGGCCGTCGATGGGGCGATCCGCGGGCAGGTTGGCACCCGCCGCTTCCAGCACCGTGGGAAAGATATCGATGGAGCACACCGGCATGGGCGAAACCTTGTTTGCCGGAATGGCTTCGGGCCAGCGGACGAGGAAGGGTACTCGAATACCACCTTCGTAGGCGTAGCCTTTGCCGCTGCGCAAGGGCGCGTTCTCCGTCGGCCTGCCCTTGTTGTCCAAACCACCGTTATCGCTGGTGAAAATGATAAGCGTCTCGCGATCGATCTTCAATTCTTCCAGAAGTTGGAGTATTCTGCCAGTGGACTCATCGACCGACTCGACCATGGCGGCATAGCGCGCGTGCACGGGGGTTTTTCCCTCTCGTTCGTATTTGGCTGCGATCTCTGGCAAGGCCTGGATCGGGGTGTGCACCGCGTAGTGGGCTAACTGAATAAAGAAGGGCTGGTCCTTCCATTTGCGAATCAATGACAGGGCTTCGTCGGCCTCGCGGCGA
>JANQJH010000544.1 GCA_028281705.1 Verrucomicrobiales bacterium | reverse complement strand
CCTCTCCGTCACCTGCCTTCCCGCCGTCCTGTCACTGATGCCGATGCGCTACCGTCAGGGCGCGCCGGTGTCGAGGGCGCGGTGGACCGAGCGTCTGGCTGCCTGGATCATCCGGCGGCGACGCCGATTGCTCTGGGGCGGAGGCGCTTTAACTCTATTGCTGGCCTTCCTCGTTCCCCGGAACGAGCTCAATGATCGCTGGGTCGACTACTTTGCCCGGGGAATTGAATTCCGCACGGATTCTGAATTTGTCATGGAGCATCTCACAGGGATCTATCTCATGGAATACTCCTTGGACTCCGGAGAACCCAGCGGCATTGGAAAGCCGGAATATCTCTCGGCGGTGGAGTCCTTCCGGCGCTGGTATGAGAAGCAGCCCGAGGTGGTGCAGGTGAGCGCCTACAGCGAGATTGCGATGCGGTTGAACATGCATTTGCACGGGGATGATCCTGCGGCCTATCGCGTGCCCGAGACGCGCGAACTCGGGGCGCAGTACCATCTGCTCTACACCATGTCCCTGCCGATGGGTCAGGATTTGAACAATCGCGTCGATCTCGATGTCTCGTCCACGCGATTCACGGTGACGCTGGGAAATCTATCGACGGTCGAGCTGCGGAGTCTGGCCGCGAGGGCCGATGCTTGGCTGCGGGCGAACGCGCCCGGGATACACGCCATCCCGGCGAGCCCTTCCGTCATGTTCGCCCACGTTTCTGAACGGAATCTCCGGCAGATGGTGCGGGGCACGGTTCTAGCATTGGCCTTGATCACGGTGGCGCTGGCGGTGGCGTTGAGAAGTGTGACCTTTGGCCTGGTGAGCATCATTCCCAATCTGGTGCCGGCTGTCATCGGGCTGGGGATCTGGGCGATTTGGCGCGGTGAAATCGGCCTCTCGCTCTCCACGGTGACGACCATGACGCTAGGGATTGTCGTCGATGACACGGTGCATTTTCTCAGCCGGTATCTCCGCGGGCGGCGGGTGCGGGGATTGGACGGCGAGGCGGCGGTGCGTTACGCCTTCGACACCGTGGGGCCGGCGATGTTCGCCACCTCCATGATCCTGGTCGCCGGCTTTCTCGTGCTCGCGCTCTCTGCCTACCGCCTCAACGGCTGGATGGGCCAGCTGGCGGCGGTGACGATCCTCGCGGCCCTGGTGGCGGATTTCTTCCTTTTGCCGCCGTTTCTGCTAAAGGTAGAGGAATGGAAAGCCCGGAGGACGCAGGCATGATGGAGCATGAACGGAGAGATCGGAGCCATCGCGCTTGCGCTCGAGGTCGTCTCGCGCTGATGGTGTGGTGTTTGTTAGGTTTGGCAATGGGGATGCTCGGGGCCAGTCCGGAAGAGCGAGGGTTCGAGATCGCCCGTGAACGCGATCGCCGCGACACCGGGTTCATCGATAGCCGGGTGGAGGCGAGCATGGTGTTGCGCAATCGTCAGGGCCAGGAGAGCAGGCGGCAAATGCGCGTTTCCCGTTTGGAACAGCGGGACGACGGAGACAAGACCCTGGTCATCTTCGACAACCCGCGGGACGTCAAGGGCACGGCCCTGCTCTCTCACACCCATCGCAAGGGCAGTGATGATCAATGGCTTTATCTCCCGGCCCTGAAACGGGTGAAACGGATCTCCTCGGGCAATCGTTCCGGTCCCTTTGTCGGGAGTGAGTTCTCCTATGAGGATCTGCTCTCGGAGGAATTGGCGAAGTACACTTACAAATACCTTCGAGACGAGAATCTCGGAGGGAAGTCTTGTTATGTGATCGAGCGCTATCCCGTTTACCGGAACTCGGGCTATACCAAACAGGTCTTGTGGCTGGACAAGACCGAATACCGCGTATGGAAGATTGAGCATTACGACCGGAAACGGACGAAATTGAAGACCCTGACCTATTCAGGATACCAGCGGTATCTCGGCCGCTATTGGCGCGCGGCCAAGTTCGACATGCGCAATCACCAGAACGGCAAGAGCACGGAGATCCATTTTCAAAAGTGGACGTTTCGCAATGGATTGAGCGATCGGGATTTCGACCAGGCGAGCCTCAAGAGGGTAAGATGATGACCGGCGGTCGGTGCTCCCTTGCCGGAGGTTGGAAGTGGCTCGTTTTCGCTTGCCTGGGGCTCTTCTTAATCGCTTCGTCCCGGGCGTTTGAACTCTCGGGTTTCATGGAAGGAGAGACGCGGTATTTTCCCGAGACGCCAGGGCATGATGGACAGGAGACGTCTTCTCTTGGCCTGTCCTTTGCCCTGCAACCCGAGTTCTATCATGAATGGACGGACTCCGGCTGGCGTTTGGTGGCGACCCCGTTTCTGCGCTGGGATGCCTCGGACGAGGAACGTCGTCATGCAGATCTTCGGGAGTTTTATTTGCAGAAGCGATTCCTCAATGAGCTCGAACTCACCCTGGGCGTGCGTCAAGTTTTCTGGGGGGTGATGGAATCCGTCCATCTGGTCAACGTGATCAATCAGGTGGATCTGGTGGAGAATATCGATGAGGAAGACCGGCTGGGACAGCCCATGATTCAGTTAGCCTACACCTCTGACTATGGCACCTTCGAACTCTTCGGTCTGCCGTATTTTCGCGAACGCACCTTTCCTGGTCGTGACGGCCGCTTGAGGACGAATCCTTACGTCGACGACGACCATGCTGAATATGAATCTTCGGCGGAGGAGTGGCACTTCGATCTGGCGGCCCGTTACTCCTTCAGTGGAGGGCCGCTCGATTTTGGAGTCTATCATTTTTACGGAACGAGTCGCGAGCCTGTCCTGGAACCGGGCGGAGGCATCGGCCCTGGCGGAAAGCCGTCGGTTCTGAGGCCGCGCTACGAAATCATTCACCAGACGGGGATCGATTTGCAGCTCACCCAGGATCACTGTCTGTGGAAGCTCGAAGCCTTCACCCGGTCAGGCCAGGGTGATCGTTTCTGGGCGGTGGCCGCCGGCTTTGAATACACCTGGTACGATCTCGCGGATACGGGAATCGATGTCGGGCTCCTGGGGGAGTACGTTTACGATGGTCGAAGCGAGGCCGAGGCGCCGGTGTTTCAGGATGATCTCTTTGCCGGATTGCGGATTGCACTGAACGACACGCAGGATAGCCAAGTGCTTCTCGGGGCCATGGTGGATCGCGAGTTTGGCTCGGTATTTTTCAATCTGGAAGCCAGCCGCCGTCTGAGTGATCACTGGAAGCTGGCCGCGGAATTGCGGACGTTTTCCAACATCGACGAAGAGGACCCACTGCTCGCACTGGAGCGCGACAGCTATTTCCAACTTTCGCTCATCCGCTATTTTTAGGTGCCTCGAAGTTGGAAAGCCTGACAGGCACCACTACGAGCTTTTCTGGTACTCCATCAGGGCTTGCTGCAGGGCCGCTGGCACGGGGACAGGCTGGCTGAGGCCGTTTCTCATCTGCAGGCAGGCGATCTCTTGGGTGCCCCGCGCGGCGAACAACTCGCGGCTCTTGCCGTCGTCGTCATCGTCATGGGAAACCTTGTAGTACTCGAAGCTCATCACGATCCGGTTCCCTTCGAGTTCATCGAGACGCATGCGAATGACGACTTCGTCGAAGGCGTGGAGTTCGTGGAAATACTCGCAGGAACACTTGCTCGTGGCGAGGGTGAGGCCGGCGCGCAAGTCCTCCAGGATCTGGGGGCATTTTTCCTTGAGAAACATCTCCCGGCACCGGCCCTGCCAGGCGATCTGGTTGACGTAGTAGACATTGCCCACGACATTGGTTTCTTCGAAGCTCACGACGTGGCGGTATTCAAACGCAGGCGTCTGGCTGAGCTGTTGTGGCGGTTTCTCGGGTTCGTTCAAGGCTGATTGATGAGAAGATGTTAGTGCGACGCTGACACAGATCGATTCAGGCGTCGACGGGGAATCGATTCGGCTGCTAAAGATTGCCGTCTCACCGGAGCGGAATCGCATCCACAGCGGGGTGGAGGCCGGGTCTAATGTCAGGGGGGCGGTGAAGGTGAGACCGGCTTTCTTCATCGCTTCGCGAACGCTCCACACACGGGTGGCTGCGCTGTCGAGTTTTTCCGCCGTTTGATCCGCGATGACCTCCGCGAGTCGCCAGCCCTCGGACCCGATCAGGGGTTCCCATTCATCATGCTCCTTGGAGTGGACCGCTTGCAGATCGCAGCCCACGGGGAGGAGGCTCTCGACGCCCAATTTCCAATCGGTGGTGTAGGCCGTACTCCGGTAGGGCGAACCGTTGGGAGATTCGGGCTTTCCGTCAGGACGGTGAAAGGCATCGTGGCTCGCCTGGCGGCGCCGCTCTTCCCCCTGGATGGCTGAAAGGGAGACATGGAGTTGGGCTTGGGGAAGGCTCTCGGCAATCCGGCGTTCCACGAAAGGGGCGACAAGGGGAGGCGCGTTGAGCTGCAGGTGTGGCGGATCACCCACGACCCGGAGAGTAACCTTCTTCCAGTGTTCGACCGGTCGATTCTCCTGGTCGAACAAAGTGAGGTCGTAGAGCAACTCTTCGCCGTGATCGGCGAGTTCCTCGGCATACATGCGGTAGGACTCTGCGGGGTCGAGGATGCCGGTGTCGATGGCCTCAACGCTGATGGGAATGATAGTTTTGTGAGGGATGCACGCTTGAATGGCGTGGAGGGCGGCGTCCCGAGCTCCGGGGTCGCCGAGCAGGCACCGTTGGGGAAGGTCCGGGGAGAACCATTGGGAAGCTCCGTCGGAAGAGAGCCGGCCACTGCAGCGGCGCGCCTCGATGAGGTGGTAACCTTCGACTCGGCGAAAGCGCCCATTCTGGAAGAGCACATTTTCGTAGAGAGCCTGGTTCGGGTCGAATGGGCAGATCTCGGTGCTTGGCAAATGGGATAGAGGCGATGGGGAAGCTTCCGGTGCGTCAACCGGCTTCTGGCGCAAGTGGCATCGTGCCTCGACGTGGTTCACCTGGAATTGTGTCGTCGAGCAGCGGATGGCGAGGGTCATGCTCCCATCGAGCTCGGCCTGCGCCAAGATGCGCAGTTTGAGGTCGGGAGTGGAAGCCTCGTCAGAAGAAGCCTTTCGGGAGGTGATGATGGCCTGACGGAAGGCGAGGTCCCGGAACTGCGGTTTCAATGTCGCGGCGTCTTCGCTCTGACCGCTGAGGACGGTGACGACTTCGGTCATGGCCTCGAGAGCCATGACGGCGGGAAAGAGGCGCTCGCCATTGAGGACGTGATCATCGAGGTAGAGATCCGTGCGCTGTGATAGAGTGCATTCCGCAATGAGCTCAACGCCGGGGTAGTGCAGAAGAATGCGATCGAGAAAGCGATATCCCACCGTCGAGGGAGCCTCCGTTGTTTGAATCGTGGGAGGGTCTCCGAAGCGATTGGAGATGATCTGGCAAGTGGGAAGCTGTGGAGATTCCGCGAGCCGGAGAAACTCCTGCACGCCTTGGTCGATGCCTATGGGCGAGATTCCCTGGCTCTGCAGGGCCTCCACCCGTCCCAGGCGGCTGCCCATGCCGGTGTCGGACCAGATGGACCACTCGATGGCGCGGCAGCGGCAGCGGGGGTAGTCACTTTGAAAGGCGCTGGTGGCGTGGCTCAACCATTCATTTGCCAGGGCGTAATGGGCTTCTCCCTGAAGACCGAGTCGGGCGATGATGGAGCTGAAGGTCGCGAGGAGCTTGAGCCGGCCGGGTTCGACGGCGTCCAGGATATTGGTCAGGCCGTCTACTTTGGGCGCCAGCGTTTGCTCGAGATCATCGACTGTCAGACGGGCGACGATTGCCGGGTGATTCATGCCCGCGCCATGGATGACTCCGGTGACCGGGGCGCCGAGCTCTTTGGTACCGCGTCGGACGGCGTCCACCACCGCCTCCTTCTCGGTGACATCGGCTAACTGATAGCTCACCCGAAGACCGGCACGGTGCATGCGTGTCAGGTTCTGCTCCAACTCGGGACTGAGGCTCGGGTCGGAGCGGCCGAGAACGAGAAGGGCACAGCCGCAGGTTTGGGCGAGCTGAAAGGCGCACTCCGAGCTGATCCCCTTGCCGCCGCCGCTGACGAGGACGATATCCTCGGAGTCCAGGGGCGCCTCCGTCTCCGCGACTTGGGGGGGATCGACGAGACGGAGGTAAGATTCGTCCAGCGTTCCCTGCCGGTTGAAATGGAGTTCCCGAAATCCCGATTCCAAGGCATCGCAGGCGTACACGAGGTCTTCGGCCGCCACTTCGTGACCCGGATCGAGATTGAGCACCAAGGTTCGAATGGAGGGGTTCTCAAGATGGAAGGATTTGGCGAAGCCGCTAGCGCCCCATCCCCATTGGAGGACGACAAAGGCGGAATTGGGGGCGGAAACGGAGCGATTGGCGCTCGCTTGGGCGGCAAGCAACAACTGCTCGCGGTCGCGCTCGTCGGGATCTCCGTCTAACCAGACAACGATGCCGCTTCCATGGTTTCCCTCGTTCAGTCGAGTGAGCAGATGATCTCGTGCCGCCGCCGTTTTCGGAGAGCCATATCCGTCCCAGGAGCCTCGTGGCCAATCGGTGCACGGTTTTCGTGGGGGCGCTGGGCGTCGCGCCAGCTCGAAGGCGCGGACCCATGACCCGATTCCCTCGGGAGCTTTCGTGGCGGTATCGGAACCGTCGTTAGCTTCACGGTTTTCCTCGAATTGATCGAGGGCTTCGGCGATCTGCGCGATGCTGGCATTGGCGAAAATGGTGGGATCCAGGGGCGCGGCCACGCCGCTTTGGGCCGTCGCCTGGGTCACGATCTCGCCAACGGTGATCGAGTTGAGGTGCAGCTCGGAGAGCATTCGGCTCTCGTCACCCAGCGCCGTCATGGGCAATCCCGTGTGCCTGGCAATGATCTGGCGGAGCCGTTCTTTTGAGTCAGCGACATGGGCTAACTGATCAACGTCCCCTGGGGAGTTGGCCACCGGTGGTTCCACAATCTCTTCACTAGGAGAAACTGTGAGGGTTTCGCAGGGATTGGAAAAGAACCGCGGGTTCCAATCCCAGTCGAAGGGACGGGCGAAACGGTCGGCAAAGAGAGCTCGGATGTCGGGAGCAGCCCGGAGAACGTGGGCGGCGGCGGCGGCATGGAGAAAGTGTTCGAGTGAATCGCCTCCCACATCCAGCGCGATGGTGGGGGGAACGTTCGAGAAACGGTTTGTCAGATTGGTCAAGAGCTGACCTGGCCCCACTTCGATGAGAAGATCGGTTTCAACCGCGGTGAGCTCAACGGCCTGGAGATAGTGCACGGGGGAGACCAACTGCCGGCAGAGATGCTCCACGAGGTCTCCTCCGGATGCGGATGCAGATGATGTTGATGATAGTTCCCGGCCAGTGACGGAGGAGATCATTCGTCGCCTGGGCTCTTCCATTGTGATCTCTTCGAGCTTGGCGCGGAAGGTGGTGGCCACTGGGGCCATGGCCGGCGTGTGGAAGGCCTGTTGCAGGGGAAGCATCGAGGTTCCGATCTTGGCCTGCCGCAGGCGGGCGGAGAGGGTTTCGATGGCCTCGCGCGGTCCGGAGATCACGGTTTGCTCGGGGGCGTTGAAATTGGCCGGATGGACGTCCTGGAGATCATGCAGGAAAGGCGAGATGGTCGTCTCGTCCGCGGCCACGGCGAGCATGGCGCCCCTACTGTGGGGGTTCGCCAGGGTGATCTCTCCCCGCGCCTTGGCCAGGGCCAGCAGTGTCGCTTCACCATAGCAGCCGGCCCAGGAGAGCGCCGTGAGTTCTCCCAGGCTGTGCCCCAGGGCGACGCTGGCCCGAATGCCGATCGATTCCAACAGGTGGATGCCGGCAAGCGAAGCGGTGACAATGGCAGGCTGGGCGAAGTCGGTATCTTCGTGAGAGGTGTACCGGTCGAGGCCCGCTCGGTCATAGAGCGATCGGACTTGGGAGAAGCGCCGGGCGTGAATCCCACCGGTGGCACGGGCGGGAGCGCCTTGCCCGGAAAAGAGGAAACCGACTCTTCCGGGCTTGGCTGAATTCGAGAAATAGGTTCCCTCGGAGACGCGGAGATCGGCGGGTGCAGGGGATGTGGTCGATTGAGTTCTCTGTAAGAGTTTGGTTAGGCGTTGATGGAACTCCGCGGGGGTCGAAGCG
>JANQJH010000536.1 GCA_028281705.1 Verrucomicrobiales bacterium | reverse complement strand
TCGGTCGCGAGACGGGCGACGCCATGCCGGGTGCGGCCGTCAAACCAGTTGAATGAGCCCACGAGCGCGATCCGGCCATCCACATTGACGGCGGCATCCCAGATCTTCCCGTTTGGCCCCAGGCCAGTATTTCGCAGAAAGGCCTCATCGACCTCCAGTGAGGGCGTGAGACTGGCCACGCCCCGGCATTCCAACCCACCGAAGCCTGAGAAATCGCCCACGACAATGACTCCGTCAGAAGGCGTGCGCACCATGCGGGTGATCTGCAAGGCCTCATGAACGCCTCCACCGGAATCTTCCAACTCAACGAGTACCCGATCCGTCGTGCCGTCCACATGCAGCCGCATGATACCCCAGAAAGACTCTCCCCCTTCCGTGGGAAATCGCCCGCCTACCAAGAGCCGGAAGTCCGGCATCACCGCCATCGCCGTGACCAAGGATCCTCGAGGCAAGGAAGATACCCAGCTCGGATCGATCCGGCCATCGGCATGGACACGAGCTATCCCCGGCGTGACATGGCCGGAAACCACCGAGAAATCTCCCGCCACATAGACACCGCCCGTGGGAAGCAATGCCAGGTCCCGCACCGTTCCGTTGAACCCCGAGTAGTCGAAGTCGTGATCGATCACCCCCTGCGGAAGAACCCTGACCAAACCGCCAACGGACTCCCCCTCAAACTGACCGAACCCTCCTCCAAAGAGGCTTCGGCCTAACGTATCCACGGCGATGCGATACACCGACGACTTGCTCGCACCCACGCCGAACTTGAGACCATACGAGGCATCCAGCGCGCCCGTGGGAAGGAGGCGAGCGGCGCCGCGAGCGAACGACTTACCGAGCTGGGAAAAATCGCCTCCCACGACCACGCTGCCGTCCCCCTGCAACGCCAAGGTTCTCACCACGCCATTGATCTCCGGGCTCTCGAACGAAGGATCGATGGCGCCCGGTTCCACGACGTGAATCACCGCTTCACGGACGGGTGCCACCGCACCCATGATTCCCGTGAGTCGAACGCCGAAGGACTCTTCATGCTCCTCCACGCCGTCGTTCACAATGGGAATCGAGATCCTCTTGGGAGAAAAATCCTCCTCACTCCAAACCACGGTGCCGCTCCGCGAAGCGAAGTCGGCAGAAGCGGTCGCCGTTCCCTCGACGGTCTCCCATTGCACGACGACACGACCGGTGCTGGTCCGCTGCCGCTCGAGATGCAAATCGACACCCCCGTCGGCCTCGAGGGCAGTGAGATCCACTTGGCGAAAGAGAATCTGGGGAAGAAAGGCGACGTCGAGATCAATCCAGGGGCCCTGTTCGGACTCTCCCGAGTCAGCAACCCGTGCCGTGATGCCCAAGACGTCCTCGGAAAAGACCTGCCCCTTCTTCAAAGCGGCATCACCGAGAGTTCCTCCCGGCACCATGTCTAACAAGAGCGAGGTGTGTCTCACTTCGTCCACCCGCTCCACGACAAGCCCATCGCGCAACTGCGGATAGCCACGCCGATGGCTGAACCAGTAGGCAAGCTGATCATCGAGAGGAACGCGCAATCCGAGCGTTTGGTTGAAATCAGAGAGCGACCGGTCAAACTGATAGACCCGGTAACGTCCGTCGGCCGTGACCGTGCGGACCGCTCCCTGAGGAATCCACCCGAGCGCTCGTAGCGATGCCGGACTGAACACGTTCCGGTGATCCGATTCATGACGGATCTTGCCCATGAGATCATAGGCATGTCCGTACTCGTTCTTCGTCCCCGCAGGATCCAGGGGATCCGTTTTCCCCTGGGGCACTTCCCAGAGCGAAGCGTGATCCAACCCCAAACTGTGTCCCAACTCGTGCGCCACCAGAGCGGGCGAGAAGTTTCCCTGAAACCAACTATCGCGCCCCCCGATCCACGCAAAACCACTATAAGAAACCCGGCTGCCGGGCACCTCGGCGAGCGAACTCATGAGAACGGCCACGCGATTGTACGATGCCAGATCAAAGCCGATCTTCTCCGCCGCGGCTTGCGCCGCGAACTGCAGGCTCTGGAGCTGCGGTTCCTTGACATACACTTCGGCCTTTTCCGGAAGACGCAGCACCTCCGAGATGGCAGCACGCTCCAGCGCGACACTGGCCAAGCCATAGGACGCCGCTTCATAGAAAGGCGCCACGTAGTGATTCACGATATCCAGCAGGCGATCCGCCGTGAAAACACCGGCCGTATCTCGAGGGGCACCAGGAAGGTCATCAAAATCGACCCGGAGGATGGCGAGCTTCTGAGTCCCAAGCGTCCGCTCGCCTCCGAGTGCCGCCGCCGTCGCACGGTGGCTCAGTCCTGCCGGCAGCAGCTTGGCGCAGGCGGCACAATCCTCACGCGCTTCCGCATACCAGAGAGCGGTGAGCACAAGCACCGCCGCAGTCCCGAAGCAAACACGGGCACGGCAGGCGGCAGGCATGGAGGTCACCGTTGATTTTTACCATAATAAACTCAATAAACCAAGATTATTTATATTGCAACACTAATTCTATTTTCCATATTTATCACACTTGAAGCCCATCCAAGGCTCCTCAGAGCCGCCGCGGATTGAACGGCGAATCCGGCACCTTGCCACTCGCTTTGCCCTCCATCCTCGCCCGCAAAGCCCGCATTCTCTCCCGAATCGCAGGCGTCGGATTCAGGCCCAGATTGTGGAACTCCTGAGGGTCGGAATGATGATCATAAAATTCGACGCCCGCTCTACCTTCATCCCACTCCGTGTAGCGCCATCGCTCCGTCCGAATACTCCGGCCCATCACCGGCTGCGAGAGGCGACCGTCGGCCGGTCGCAGAATCTGAGTGATGGCCTCGCTCTGCCAAACTCTCTGGGGATCGTCGAGAAGTTCAGCCAGATCCCGGCCCTCGAGACCGGGAGGTTGGCCCACGCCGGCCAAGCCGGTCAGCGTCGGGTAGAGGTCGACAAATTCGACTACGCGGCGGCAGACCTGTCCATTTCCCTTGCGGTCCGGCGCCCGGATGATGAGTGGTGCCCGCGCTCCCTCTTCAAACAGCGTCCTCTTCTGCCAAACACCCCCATGTTCTCCCAGATGATACCCGTGATCGCTCCACAAGACGACGATGGTGTTTTCCTCCAGACCCAGGCGCTTCAGAGCGTCTAACAGTCGCCCCACTTGAGCATCGATGAAGGAGGTACAAGCGTAGTAAGCCTGAATGGCCTTGCGGCAAGTCGTCTCATCGAGGCCGTAATGGGGCACGGGGCAATTGTGGGCAAAGGCGGCCTGCGGAATGTCAGCGCGATCACCCGCGGGGGTGTAGGGCAATCGGATAGACTCTAACGGATACTGATCAAAGTACTTCTTCGGCGCCACATAGGGTGTGTGCGGCCGGAAGAAACCGGCGGCGATAAAGAATGGTCTCCCCTGATGCTTTTCCAACAATTCAATCGCCGCCGTGGCGATCATTCCGTCAGTCTGCTCTTCATCAGTTCCCCCGGCGGCGTGCCAGCTCAGCGCCGCACTGATCTTGCGATGGGGTTCCGCGTTGAAAATGAGCGCCTCCTCATCCTTATCCCTTCCTCTGGGATTGATCGCCTCATTCCACGATGGCGGGTCATCGAAGCCGTCCGTTCCAATACTCGCGGGAACGTTGTAATGATAGATTTTTCCCACCCGTGCGGCAACATACCCGGCCCGTATGAACTGCTGCGGCAAGGTCACCACTTCCGGCATCTCATCGCGAAAGTGGCGGTCCAGATCGTAAACTCGAAGCGCATCCGGCCGGCGGCCCGTCATGACCGATGCCCGCGTCGGATTGCACAGCGGCAATTGATTGTAGGCCCGAAGGAAACAGACACCGCTCGCTGCCAGCCGGTCGATGTGAGGCGTCTGGGCCATGACATCACCATAACATCCCAGCGAACAGGCCAGGTCATCCACCGCAATGAAGAGCACATTGGGCCGTTGCGAATCCGCCGGCGCCTGCCCCAAGAGGAAGAGCAACGCCGCCGCTGCCCACGAAATCACGGTCTGCACTCTCGTCCCACGGCACGCTCGTTTCATGACCTCATCAAATAGCCGGACGTCCTTTTTCCTTCAAGCAAGACCACGCAGACTTCCTCCCGCCCACGCGCTCAGATTCGCGAACCGAAGATGGCCGAACCGACGCGCACCACGGTGGCGCCCTCTTCAATGGCCACTTTGAAATCACCAGTCATTCCCATCGAGAGTTCCGGCAAGGGATGGGAGAAAGCCTGTTCCAGGTCATCGCGGAGCTGACGCAGCGCCACAAAATGGGGCCGGGTGGCCTCCGGATCCTCCGCCAACGGAGGGATTGCCATCAACCCGGCAATCTCCAGCCGCGGCAGTGTGAGGAGATCCCCCATCAGCTCCGGCAGCTCCTCGATTGTGAACCCATGTTTCTGCGGCTCGGCCCCCACATTGACCTGGAGCAAAACGCGGGGGAACAAACCCAGCTCCTGGGCGATCCGATCGATCTGCCTCGCCACTTCGTGAGAGTCCACGCTGTGAATCGTATCGAACAACGGCAGGGCTTTTCGGATCTTGTTCGTCTGCAGATGACCGATGAGATGCCACTTCACTGCCTCGGGCAACTGGGGGATCTTCTCCAACGCCTCCTGGACCCGGTTCTCGCCCAAGAGCA
>JANQJH010000535.1 GCA_028281705.1 Verrucomicrobiales bacterium | reverse complement strand
GGCTCTTGGGGAGCTGCCGCTACGGGGGCGTCTTCTGGCATGATTGGAGCCTCTATCTAGGGGCGGACGGCAATTTTTCAAGGGTTTAAGAAAGCTGAGCCATTGTAGGTTTCGGAGTGACTGTAAAGAAATGGTGGTGCCAGAGTTGCTATTTTCACCAGATTTAGCGGTTTTGAGATAATTGCTGTAACGGCAAGACTAAGCCGCTGGAGCCGTAGGGAACGCATACAAGATATAGTGGTGTCTGTTGCGGAAGGCCTACCACATCATGGGTTTAGGCAAATTTTCGCTTGCAGAGGCATGCTTGGCTGGGCAAGCTGGGCCAGCTTGATTCAAAGTTTCAGATCGTTAAGCTTACTTAACTAAATCATTAGGATTTCTTAATAGCCCATGCGCCTCAAGTCCCTCAATCTTCTCGGGTTCAAGTCCTTCGCTGACGGGACCGAATTTTCGTTCCACCCCGGGGTGACGGCGATCGTTGGCCCTAACGGATGTGGCAAGTCGAACGTGGTTGATGCCGTCCGTTGGGTATTGGGGGAAACTTCGGCCAAGGCGCTCCGCGGTGGGGAGATGGCGGATGTGATCTTCAACGGGACGGACAAGCGGAAGCCTTTGGGCATGGCAGAGGTTACGCTCACGTTTGCCGATTGTGAAGAGGCGCTGAAGGTGGATTACAACGAGGTGGCCCTGACACGGCGGGTCTTTCGCGACGGCAAGTCTGAGTATCGGATCAACGACAAGCTCTGCCGTCTCAAGGATATCCAGAACATGCTGATGGATACGGGCATCGGCCGCAGTGCTTACTCCATCATGGAGCAGGGCAAGATCGACATGTTGCTCAGCTCCAAGCCGGAAGATCGCCGCAACGTGTTCGAAGAGGCTGCGGGGATCACCAAGTTCAAGCTGCAGAAACGCGAGGCCCTGCGGAAACTGGATTATACCGAATCGAATCTCGTCCGCGTTTCGGACATCATGCAGGAGCTGCAGCGTCAGCGCGATTCCCTGCAGCGTCAGGCGAACAAGGCGCGCCGTTATCGTGAATTGTTAGATGATCTGACGATGCTGGACACGCACTTGGCTCACCGCCAGTTTCGGGAACTGGAGGCGGAGCGGGCCGAACTCAAGACCTCGATTGAGTCGTTGCAACACGCGGAGGAAGCCTGTCGGGCGGAGATCGAGGGGCGCAGTGGTGATCTCAGTTCCAAGCGGGAGCAACTCGAGCGGCTCGAGACCGAGTTTCACGACCTCTCGCAACAGCAGATGACGTTGCGGAGCCGCATCCAAAACAGTCAGGGGCGCATGGGATTCAACAGCGAGCGTTCCGAAGAACTGAAGCGCTTCATCGAGCAGAACAAGGAAGCCATCGAAGATACGGTGGCCAAGATGTCTGCCCAGGAAGATGCCTTGGCGCAGGCGGAGGAGAATCTTC
The DNA here is from genome assembly GCA_028281705.1 of Verrucomicrobiales bacterium. Lineage (GTDB taxonomy): Bacteria > Verrucomicrobiota > Verrucomicrobiia > Verrucomicrobiales > DEV007 > JAACDM01. The sequence goes on along the minus strand of JANQJH010000535.1, from coordinate 7,580 downwards.
ACTTGTTGGAGTCGAAGTTAGACTCGCAGCGCGAGGCCCTAACCAGTGCCGAACAATCCGATCGCACGGTGCGCCAACGGCGTGCGGAGATCCAGGATCGCCTTTCGCGGGCGCAGAACCAGCGGCAGCAACTGATAAGCCGTCTGGCCAGTTTGGAGGCTTCTCAGGCGAGCAAGTTGGAACAGCGCGAGAGTGATGGGCAGCGCATGGCCGTGCTGGAGGAGGAGAAAGCGCACCTCATCAGTGAGCAGGCGCAATTTGAGAGCGAGGTCGAGCAACTCGCGGCGTCGATCGCGGAGGAAGTCCAGACACTGGAGGCCTGCCAGGAGAATCGCGGCCGATTGGAGGATGCGTTGCGGGATCTCAGGTCCCAGCAGCAGGAGAAGCGGAACCAGTTGCGTGACGTGGAACGGGCCATGACGTCGACCCGTTCCCGCCTGGACGTGGTGCAGAAGTGGGTGGAACAGGGTGAGGGTTTCGAGAAGGGAACACAGAGTTTGCTGAAGGGCTTGGACGATCCGGAGACGTTCAAGAACTCGGTCCGAGGCGTGCTGGGTTCCTTGATCAACGTGACCGAGGAAAAGTACATGACCGCAGTGGAGGCGGCATTGCGGGACCATCTGCAGACGGTGATCGTGGCCAACGGAACGGTGGCTGAGGCCATGATCGGCCGGCTCTCCGAAAAACAGTTAGGCTACGGTTCGATTCTGCCGGAGGATCTCTCGCCGCCCGTGCCGGTGGCCAAGCCGCCCCTGGCGGGGGACGGTGTGACGCCGATCCTCGATGTGCTGCGTCTGGAGGGCAAGGCCAAGGGTTGGATCGACGAGGCCTTGGGGCATGTTTTCATTGTCGAGACGGTGGCGCAGGCTCGGGCCCTGCAGCAGGAGCATCCGGGTTGTGCCTTTGTCACGCCTCAGGGGGAATCCATTTCCACCTCCGGTGTGATCCACGGCGGCAGTACGCGACAGGCCAAGGAGTCTATTCTGCAGAAACAAGCGGAGATCCAGAAGCTGAAGGAAACCCTGAAGCAACAGGAGGGAGCGCAGCAGCAGGCTCAGTCGGAAGTGCATCAGCTGGAGCAGGCGGTTCAGGCGAAGGAAACGGAGCGTGAGGAGCTTCAGGAGACGATTCAGCAGCACAAGTTGAATCGTTCACGGATGGAGGATCAGCGCCGGTTGGCCACGATGGAGATTCAGCGGGTATCCGGGCGGGTGAAGAATCTGGAGCGGGAGAGCCAAGATTTGACGCAGCGTCAGGAAACCCTCAGCGCCGACCTGGAACGCCTGAGGGATGATCAGACGGCCAAGCAGCAAGAGATGGAGGCGGCGCAGGGCGCGTTGGCAGAAGCCGAATCCAGTCTGGAGACCCTGAGCGAGGAGGAGTCGGCTTCGGCGGCGCGGTTGAATCAACTGCGCACCGACCTTGCCTTGGAAGAGCAGGCGGAGCAGGCTCTGCGCGAGCAGCGCAGTCCGATGGCGGGGCGCCTGGAAGAGCTTTCGCAGCTGCAGCGGCGTCATGAGAATGAGATCGCCAGCCAGGAGGAAAGGCTGGCAGCCATCGAAACGGAGAACGCGGAACTCACCGAGGTCGTGACTCAGAGTCAGGAAGAGGTGGCCGAGGTGGAACAGCAGTTGCAGGCGTCCTTTGAGAATCGAAAATCGGCCCAGCAAAAGGTGCGGGACCTGGAAGATCTCTTGGCGCGGAAGAACCAGGAGCGCAGTGCCTTGCAGGAACAGCGCGGCCGGGAGGAAGTGCGGACGACGCAGCTCGATCTCCGGGTAGAGAACATCACCTCGACGATTGCCGAGCGCTATCAGGTGGAGATTGCGATGTTTCGGCCGGATTCCCATCAGCTTCTTCTGGCACTCGAGTCCCAGCGGGCGCGGAATCGCCGATCCCGCACCAATCGCATCCAGGAGAGCGAGGCTCAGCCCGAGGTGTCCGTCGACTCCGAAACCGGTGAGGTGCAGGAGAAATCCGAACCCGATTGGGGTTTCATTGAGGCTTCTGTCATGGAGATGCGCCGCAAACTGGATTCCATGGGCCCGGTCAACCTCGATGCCATCCAGGAGTTCGAGGAGACGGAGGAGCGCCTTCAGTTCCTCAACGAGCAGCACTCGGATCTAACCAATTCCAAGGAAGAATTGCTGCGCGTTCTAGCAAAGATCAACACGGAGTCGCGCAAGCAGTTCGCCGAGACCTTTCTCCGGGTGCGGGACAACTTTAAGCTCATGTTCCGCGAGCTGTTTGGCGAATCGGCGAAGGCCGACCTCATCCTCCTCGATGAAGAGGATCCGTTAGAGAGCGGCATCGATATCATCGCCAAGCCTCCGGGCAAGAAACTGCAGACGATCAGTTTGCTCTCCGGGGGGGAGCGATCGATGACAGCGGTGGCGTTGCTCTTTGCCATCTACATGGTCAAGCCATCACCCTTCTGTGTGCTCGACGAACTGGACGCGCCGCTCGATGAGGCCAATATCGCTCGCTTCGTCAAGATGCTGGACCGCTTCATCAGCCAGAGTCAGTTCGTCATCATCACGCACAGCAAGTGCACGATGAATCGGGCGGATGTCATGTATGGCGTGACCATGGAGGAATTCGGGGTGAGTAAGCCCGTGGGCATGAAACTGACGCGGGACGATCAGCCTTCGGAAAATCAGTTGGCCGAGATGGAGTCGGCGGGCAGCTAGGCTAGACCTTACGGCCGGAGCCTGGTAGCGCGGTGCCTCCCATGGATGCCGGTGGCTCTCGTCGCCTTCCGTTCAGGGGCGGTGAGACATTGACCGGGCACTCTTCAGCCTGGCCTGGAGACGATCCCGTGGGGAGCCTAGGGATCTCAGATCTCTAATTACTAAGATCTCTTGATATTTTTGGGCGAAATCGAGGTGGAGATTATGGTATTTCTTGAAATTATTATTAAATGAGTCCAATCTTCGGAAAATTAAGCTTCTGGAAATAGTCAATTTTAATGGAATCCCTGGATCTGAGTTCGGAATTTCGACGCTTGCTGTTTGAAGGCCTTGGCGAGGGAGTCTTGTTGCTCGATCTCGATGGCTGCGTCTTACAGGTCAATGAGAAGGGTCTGGAATATTTCGGTGTGAGCCGAAGTGAGACCATGGTGGGGCGTACCTTGGATTGGCTCCTGGCCGAGCCGGGTGGCAAGGGCCGAGGGCGTGCGATCGCGATGGCTGGCGGCAATCGCTTGAGGTGGTCAGTCCGGTCCTCAACGATGGGGGGTGCCCCGCGTCCCCTGGATGTCGAGATGCATCAAGTGCGCGTGGACGACGAGGACCGCATCTTGATGAAGGTGTCTGAGGCTAAAGTAGAGCGGGACGCTCAGTTGGTCGATTTGAAAGAGGAGGGTGTTCCTCGAAGCCTTCGGATCATGGTGGAGTCCACGGCTGACAAGACGGGACAAGCATTTTTCGAAGGTTGCGTCCGCGCCCTGGCAGAGTTGCTTGAGGTGCCCGTGGCGATCATTGGCGTGGTGGATTGCAAGGCGGAACAACGCCTCAGGCCAACGGCTTATTGGCGCGACGAGCGGCTCATGCCCTGCAAGGGCATCGACCTCGCCGAGACGCCACTGGTGGAGGTGGAGCGGACGAAGGGAGCCGTGTGCGTTGCCGCAGACGTCCGGGACTATCATCCGGAGAACGATCTGCTTGAAGAGTTAGAGGCCGAGGCCTTTATCGGGCTTCCGATCAGCCGGGCCGACGGCTCCATTTGCGGATTCTTCTGCGCGATCGATTCGCGGTCGAGAGATGACGACACCTTGAGTCAGGCTCAGCTGGTGATGGAACTGTTTGCCGGTCGCATTTCAGTGGAGATCGAGCGTGGCAAGAAGATCGAGCATTTGAAGCGAAAGATCGAGCGATCCGAGTTGCTGGAGGGCATTTCACGAAAGATCCGGGCGAGTTTCGACCAGGAGGAGATCGTGCGCTCGGCCATCAGTGGGCTGGGATTGGGAATGAAAGCGGATCGGTGCATCATCTTTGCCTATCACCCCGCGCCGATCCCTGAACTCATCGTGGCTTCGGAGCATGTGACGAAGGGGGTGACGAGTATTGGTGATTCGGTGATTGGGGTGGACGGGAACCCCTTCCTCGAAGCTCTCATGGGAGAGGATGTGGTGATGGTGAGCCACGACGTCCTGGAAGACGAACTTCTCGAACCGACCTGGGAGCTTCTGCGCGCCCAGGGTGTTCAGTCGATGATGGCGGTCAGGACCTCCTATCAGAATGAGGTCAACGGTGTTCTCGTCATGCATCAGTGCCAGGACGAGTGCGGTTGGACGCCGGAAGACGAGGATCTTCTCAAGGCGGTAGCGGACAAGGTTGGACTCGCGCTGGGCCAGGCCCGGATGTTGGATAATGAGCGTCTTCAGCGCCATGAGCTGGCCCGAAAGAACCGCGCCCTGGCTGAAGCCAAAGCGGAAGCTGATGCGGCGAACCATGCCAAGAGTGAGTTCCTCTCCCGGATGAGTCACGAACTGCGAACTCCACTGAATGCCATTCTAGGGTTCTCTCAAGTGATGGCGCGCGATAGTCTGGCCACCGAACAGCAGCGTCAGAATCTGGCGACGATCACGAGGAGCGGAACGCATCTCCTGGAGATGATCAATGACGTGCTTGAGATGTCGCGTATCGAGGCGGGAGAGGTATCGGTGGATCCCACGACGTTTAATTTGGAGGACGTGCTCGATTCCGTGGTCTCCATGTTTCAGACTCGGGCCCACGCTGGGGTGAAGCTGAAGTTAGGCATTTCACCCACGGTTCCGGTTTATGCGCGAACCGATCCCGTCAAGCTGCGTCAGATCCTGATCAACCTTTTTGGCAATGCGGTCAAGTTTACCACGGAAGGAGAGGTTTCCCTGAGGGTCCGGGCGGAGCAGCGGTATCCCGACGGCGTCTCCTCGGCTTGGACCTTGATTGCCTCCGTCTGTGATACCGGGCCCGGGATCGAGGACTGTGATGTCGATCGGATCTTTCAGCCCTTTTCTCAGACCGAGGTTGGTCAGCGCTTGCAACAGGGAACCGGCCTGGGCCTGCCGATTAGCCGGCAGTTTGCCCGCCTCTTGGGAGGTGACATTGTGGTCGAATCCGAGGTGGGTCGAGGCACGGTGGTCACGGTCAAGGTGCCGTGCGGTGAAGCCAATCCCGCCGAGTTGGACGACCGTCGCCTGGAGATGAATCAGCGTGCCTCGGGATTGATGCCCAGGCAGGAAACGCCGCGCGTGCTGATCGTGGATGATCACGAGGAGAGCCGGACCTGGCTGGAGATGCTCCTCAGTTCGATTGGTCTCGATCCCACGGTGGCAGAAAATGGCGCCGTGGCTCTGGATCGCTGCGAGGAGACCAAGCCGAGTGTGGTCTTCATGGACATCCACATGCCAGTCATGGATGGGGATATGGCGGCGTCGAAGATCCGAGAACGATGCGGAGACGACTCGCCCTTGCTGGTGGCTCTCACCGCGAGTGCGTTCTTGGGTGAGCACGACCGCGTGACCGATGGACCGTTTGATCTCTTTCTGGCCAAACCGGTGCACGAGAAGAGTCTGGTCGAGGTTTTCGAGGCCCATCTGGGGGTGGTCTTCAAATATGGGGGAGAGGTGGCGCGGGAGATTCAGCCCAAGCCGGTGGAGCTGAAGCCGGTGGTGTCTGACGATGTGCCACAGGACGATTCCGAGGAGTGTTCCGATGCCGGTTCGGAAAAGCCGGCGGCGGACTTGACGACGAGCCCGCTTCTGGCCATGCCCGAGTCGTGGCTGGATCAGTTAGAGGAAGCCACGGCAAGGCTCAATCTTGCTCAAACGAAGGATCTGTTGATGGAGTTCAAGGAAGAGGATTCCCGTGCGGCGGAAAAGCTGCTACAGTGGTGTGAGGACTATCAATTTGACAAGCTCCAGGAGGAGTTGCGTGAGGCGCGGGAATCTGGCTATGCGACGAGCTAAACAATCGCGGCCGAAGGAGCTCGGAGATGTCCTCGTGGTGGATGACACCCTGGCCAATCTTCGACTTTTGATCAACCTCCTCTCGGCCTACGGCTACAACGTGCGCCCGGCGCAGAGTGGTCCCTTGGCTCTGGCGGCGATCGAAGCCTCGCGTCCCGATATCATTCTTCTCGATATCAACATGCCGGAGATGAATGGGTATGAGGTGTGCCGCCGGTTGAAGGCGGATGAATCCACCCGCGACATTCCGGTGATCTTTGTCAGTGCCCTCGACGATACGGAATCGAAGCTCGAGGCTTTCTCCTCGGGCGGGGTGGACTATATCTCCAAGCCCTTTCAGCTGGAGGAGGTGTCGATCCGCATCAAAACGCACCTGACCATCCGGCGGTTGCAGGACGGGTTGGAAGAGCGCAATCGCGATTTGGCGGCCTTCGACCGGTCGGTAGCGCATGATCTGAGGAGCCCTCTGACTGCTTTGCTAGGGATCTCAGAGCTGATGACCATGGGGGCCGAGCATCGGAGTGACGAGAATGTGGCCGCCGTCCTCGAGGCCGCGAACCGCATGCGCTCCATCATTGATTCTCTCTTGTTGTTTGCCCAGATCGGTAATGCTACCGCAGAGATGGCGCCGGTCGACATGGGGGCGCTGGTGCACAAGGTGCGCAACGGTCTCAAGCTCGAGATTCAGCAGCGGCAGGCGGAGGTCACGATCGAACCGGGAGAGTGGCCGGTGGTCGCCGGGCACGCGCCTTGGGTGGAACAGATCTGGGTCAATTACCTCACCAACGCTCTCAAATATGGGGGAGCGCCTCCCCGAGTGGCCCTGGCCTGGGACATGGGAGATGGAACGGACCCGCGATTCATGGTGCGGGACAATGGTCCCGGGCTCACGCCGGATCAGCGGGATCTGGTTTTTGATGAATTTCGCCGCCTGCATTCGACGAGAGCCGAGGAAGGGCACGGCCTGGGGCTCTCCATCGTGAAACGGGTGGTGGAAAAGTTAGGCGGCGTGGTGGGGCTGGAGAGTGAACCGGGAAGGGGAAGCCAGTTTTCCTTTACCTTGAAGTTACTGGATACTCAAAGCTCGGCGGATTCGAGGGAGCTGTCGGCGCCGACGATGGCGTTGCGATCATGAGGGAAAAGAATCATGATCCCGTTTGATTGGCGAAAAAGTTAGTCTGAGGACGGATCGGGTTCAGGTTCGGACTTTGGCGCCGATCTTGATCAGAATGTCCTCGAGCGCGAGGTCGGCCAGGCTGCGAAGGACGAGGGCGGCGCTGGAGAAATCGGATTGCCGGGTGACGGTGTTTGGGATGGCGACACAGCGCATGCGAGCGGCGTGGGAGGCCTGGAGTCCGTGGTGAGAGTCCTCAAAGACGATGGCTTCGTCGGGAGCGACGCCGAGGTCTTCGGCGGCGGTGAGAAACAACTCGGGCGAGGGTTTGGCCTCGCTGACCTGATCCCGAGTGCGCACCACGGTGAAGTGTTGCGCGAGATCCAGACGGTCGAGCCAGGGGTGGATCCAGTCGGAGGTCGAACTCGAGGCCACAGCGAGGAGGAGCCCGGCCTGGCGGGCTTCGGCGATCCGTTCGCGGACTCCGGGGAGGGTGTTAGACTCCGCTAGGGTCGC
>JANQJH010000482.1 GCA_028281705.1 Verrucomicrobiales bacterium | reverse complement strand
ATGTTCCGCGTCCCCAGCTCGCACGAAGCTTTTTTCGAGGAAGCCGCCGGTTTTCTGGTTCCGGATGCCGTCATGGCCGCCCACGTCACCCGCGCGCTGCACCACGGCGCCGAACTCCACGGTCATGCCAAGATCGTCGAGTGGGAGGACAACCCGGACGGCGTCCTCGTGCGCACCGAGAGCGGCACCTATCGAGCCCGCCGACTGCTCATCACGGCCGGCGCCTGGACGAGCCAAGTCCTCGCCAGCCTCGATCTCGAACTCACCGTCACCCGCCAGACCCTGGCCTGGTTTTGGCCGGAGCAATCCAACGATTTCGCCCTAGGAAACTTTCCTTGCTGGTTCTTCGAGGCGCCCGATGGAGGCGGGCATTACGGCTTCCCCATGATGCCGAGCGATCCCGGCTTCAAGATCGCCTGGCACGTCCCTTCGCCGCATTCGGGAACACCCGAGAGCATCTCCCGGGTCATCACCCCCGAGGACGAAGCCGCCTTCCGCCCGTTCCTCCAAACGCACCTTCGCCAGGCAAACGGCCCGCTGTTGGCCATTCGCACCTGCCTCTACACCAACAGTCCGGACAGCGACTTCATCATTGATCAGCACCCGAAATCGGATCGCGTGCATTTCGCCTGCGGCTTCAGCGGCCACGGGTTCAAGTTTGCCAGCGTGCTGGGCGAAGTGCTGGCCGACTTGGCCATGGAAAACCGATCGGAGCACCCCGTCGGCTTTCTCTCGCTCAATCGTTTCCGCTAGCCGGCCGGAGCCTGCTTTCAATCACCTGAAAAAGTTCATCTTTTCAATTCTGGTGGCACCTCTACCATCAAAGTCGGGCATAAGATCAGTAGAGGACCCCGGTCCTCGCGTCAGATCATGACCGAACCGACCAATCTTCAGAAACTCCAGGCCATCTTCGATGCCGCTTCGGAATTGGACGAAGCCGCTAGAGCCGCGTACCTCGATACCGCCTGTGAAGGCGATCCCACGCTGCGCGCCGAGGTCGAGGCTCTCCTGGAAACGTCGGCCACCGACTTTCTCAGCGACCCTAGCATCAACACGGAAGCCGCTTTTGCGGCGCCGATGGAGCTGGGCGAGGGCGACATCGTGGGGAGATACCGCATCCTGGAAAAGATCGGTGACGGCGCCCACGCCGTCGTCTTCATGGTCGAGCAAGTCGAGACCCTCCGGCGGCGCGCGGCGATGAAGGTGATCAAGCTCGGGATGGACACCCGTGAAGTGATCGCCCGCTTTGATGTCGAGCGCCAGGCCCTGGCCATGATGGATCACCCCAACATCGCCAAGGTGCTCGACGCCGGTGCGACCGACTCGGGGCGGCCTTTCTTCGTCATGGAACTGGTCAAGGGGATCGCCATCACGGACTACTGTGACCGCAACAATCTCAGTACCCGGGAACGGCTCGAACTCTTTGTCGTGATTTGCCAGGCCCTCTCCCACGCGCACGTCAAAGGATTGATTCACCGGGATATCAAGCCATCCAATATCCTCGTCACCCTCCACGACGGGAATCCGGTTCCCAAGGTGATCGACTTCGGCATCGCCAAGGCGACGGAATCCCGCCTAACGGATCGCACCCTGTTCACCAGGTTTCATCAGTTCATCGGCACGCCGGCCTACATGAGCCCGGAGCAGGCCGAGTTGTCCGGATTGGACATCGATACCCGTAGCGATGTCTATTCCCTCGGCGTCCTTCTCTACGAACTGCTCACCGGATCCACGCCCTTTGACGGACGTCAACTGCTCGACGCCGGCTACCAGGAACTCCAACGCGTGATTCGCGAGGAGGAGCCGGAGATGCCCTCCACGCGATTGAGCACCCTGAGCCAGGATGGGCTGACGGCACTGGCAAAGAACCGAAGCATCAGACCTGGAGAACTGAGCAGCAGCCTGGACGGCGATCTCGACTGGATCGTCATGAAGGCCTTGGAGAAAGATCGAACCCGGCGCTACGAAACCGTGGCCGACCTGGCCAAGGATATTCGCCGACACCTGGCCGACGAGCCCGTGGAAGCCAGCCCGCCGAGGAAGCTCTATCGACTCTCCAAATTCGCCCGGCGGCACCGCCCAGCCGTGATTGCGGCATCCTTCGTGGCGACGGCCCTGACGGCCGCTTTCTTCATCGGCGGCTTCGGGCTCGTCCGCGCCAAGCGGGAAGCGAGAGACGCCACCCGCCAAGCGGAGAAGGCCCATGCGGTGACCTCACTCCTGAACGAGATGTTTCACTCCGCCGACCCCGGGTCCGCCAAGGGGAGCAACTTCACGGTGAGGCAATTGCTAGACGACTTCAGTTCGCGCTTCCATGGTGAACTCCGGGTCGACCCGGAGGTGGAAATGACCGTGCGCTCCACCGTGGGCATTGCCTACGAGGGCTTGGGTGAATATGTGCAAGCGGAACCCCACTTGCGGCGGGCCAGTGAACTCGCCTCCGAGATCCATGGCCACGGCTCTCCGGAAGCGGCCAAGGCCTCGGCACGTCTGGGATGGCTGACCCACCTCATGAGCAATCCCAAATCGGCGCAGTCGCTTCTGCGCACCGCGATCGAAGTTCAAAAAGAAAAGCTCGGCGCCGACCATCCCGATTACCTCGCCACATTAGGCTATTTGTCAGTGGTGACCCAGGCACTGGGAGACACGCCCATCGCTCAGGCACTGGCCGAACAAGCACTCGAGTTGAGCGCCGGTGAGCCCAAGAAACTGCCTAACCGAATGTGGGTCATACAAACCTTGGCCAAAATCTACCGCGCTCAAGGGCGGGAAACCGAGGCGGCGGAACTCGATGGCGAGGTCATCGCCGCTGCTCAAGCGGCAGCACCTTCGGGAGAGGCGCAAACAATCGAGGCCCTGCAATCGGCGGCGCGCCACCGCCTGGATCAAGAGGACTACAAGGGGGCCGCGCTCTTGGTCGACCGCGGTTTGAAATTGGCCCAGCGCACGCTCAGTGAGGATCACCGGCTCACCCTCGCTTTTTTGCGAAACAAAGCGATTCTCATGGAGCACCAGGGCCAGGTGGACGAGGCGATCAAGCTGCTCGATGACGTCCTGGACAAACAGAGGCGCACCTTGAGCGAGGAGCACCCGGACACGATCGATTCCATGTTGGCCCTCATCGGCATGCATTCGAAACGCAAGGACGACGTCAGCGCCAAGAAACTCGCCCTGGAAACCTCGGACGTGGCCGAAAGGGTCTTTAGCAGCGAGCACGAATTGAGCGTGGAAGCCGTCTGCGAGTTGGCCTCTGTCCTGTTGCAAGAGCGCAACTTCGGCTACGCCAAACGCATGCTCTTCCGCACGGCACGAACCGCTACGGCGACTCTGGGCCCTGCGCATGAGGCCACACTGGAATGCCAGCGGCTTCTCGGTCAGGCCTACCAAGGCACTGACGAACACCCCAAAGCGGAAGAGCATTTCCAACGGATGCTCGCCACCTGCCGCCAGGCACACGGGGACGACCATGTGGTCACGCTCACCGCGATGGAAGAACTCTGCGGCCAACTCTACGTCATGGGGCGCTACGTCGAAGCCCAGGAATTGACGCTGGAGATGCTCGATCGGGTGATCCTCGTCTTCGGTGAAGATCACCCGCGCACACTGCGTGCCCGGGATCAGCTGGCCAAAATCTACTTCAAGCGACGCATCTGGGTGCCCGCCCTGGAAACGGCGGAGACGGTATACGCAAAGGCGGTGGAATACCATGGCAAGACGCACGAAACCTCGTTGCGGGCCCTCTTCGATCTGGGAGAGATCTTGGCCACGCGCGGAGATCACGAAAAAGCACTTGGGTTCTGGGTCGAAGGGTTGGCCGACGCTCAAGCGAACTTGGGGGACAGGCATTCCTTGACCATCCGATTCACCGAAGTGCGCAATGCCTTGCTCAAGAGCCGGGATCTCAGAGTGCCGCGCGAGAACGAGGCCTGGCGGAACTTCCAAGACAGCCTCGACAAGCGCGGTCCCCACGACACCAAGACATTGAGCTACCGCTATCACTGGATCTACAGACTGATGCTCGGAGCCGACGAGGAAGCCGCCGTCGCAGCGCTACGGGCCTATGTCGACGACACCCGGGCTTTCTTTGGGGACACGCACCCGGCCACTCTCAAGGCGCGCACCCTCGAGGCTTGGCACGCCAACAAGCATCACCGCTTCGAGACCGCAGAATCCATCTACCGCTCGGTGATCGATGCCTACATGAAGGAATCTCTCAAGCTGAGATCAGATTTTGTCCGCGCCCTCTACCACTTTGCCGTCTGTCTCAACACCCAGAATCGGGGCGACGAGATCGAGGCTTTTCTGGACGATTGGCAGGACCGCTATCGCAACACCGTTTGGGATTCGGACCGCACGACGACTTTGATCTCGCGGCACAGCCCCTGGTTTTTCCTTTGCTACAACACCGATGAAGGCGTCGCTTGGAAGGAGAAAGGGATCGAGCGATTGCCGACTCGCTTCGGTCATCAATGGCGCTTGGGCACGGCGCCGATCGGGCGGCAATTCCACGGCCTGGCGACCACTGTCGGCCGAAATCGATGGGACGCGCCAGACATGACGCATTACTTCAGAAAGAACTTTCAAATCGAGGATCCGGCGAATTATGAGGCACTCAAGATACGCTTGAGGCGCGAGGACGGCGCCGCCGTGTATATCAATGGCAGGGAAGTTCACCGGGCGAACCTGGCAAGAAATGCGGGCTTCGAAACGCCTTCAACCGGCTCCGGTTGGAGTATCTCGAACTACACCTACTACGTGACCCAGATCGATCCCTCCGCCCTCCAACCAGGAGAGAACACCATTGCGGTTGAAGTCCATCAGGACAAGCTGGAGAGCCCGGACATGGCTTTCGATCTCGAACTTCAAGCCCTTTCCAAACCGTGACCACCACCATTCAGAGCGAGATGGAAACCGAGCACACCCACATGGTGACCCGCCTGCTCCACCAGGTGAAGGACGGCAGCGAGGAGGCCAAGAACGAACTCGTGGCCCACGTCTACGCCCAACTGAGGCAGATCGCCCAGCGCCGCATGAAGCAGGAGCGCGCCGATCACACCCTTCAACCGACGGAACTCGTCCACGAAGCCTACATCCGGATGACCGGCGGTCTGGACAAGCAAGGCTTCGAGAATCGAGCGCATTTTTACGGCGCCGCTGCCCTCGCCATGCGTCGTGTTCTCATCAATTACGCACGCTCTCGCAATACCGCCAAACGGGGGAACGGCCAGCCTGCCCTTCTCGTCAACGTCATCGATATCGCCGAGGATCAGAATCCCGAGCAAATTCTGGCCATCGACGATGCCATCCAGCAGCTCGAAGCCAGCGACCCCAAACTGGGCGAACTCGTGCGGCTCCGCTTCTTTGCCGGCCTCAGCGTGGATGAAACCGCCGAGGCCCTCGACATCTCACGCCGCACGGTCATCCGGCAATGGAACTTCGCCCGCGCCTTCCTCGGCAGGGCATTGAAGAAGATGCAAGAGGAGTAGCGGAAGCAATGTCGCTTCCCCTCCCAAACAAGCGGGCAAGTGATGCGGACACTCCTGTCCGCCCCGTCTGTGTCCTTATTTCCTGGAGTCCATTTCCAAGATTGAAATGTTAACTAATGAGCTAGCTATTTCATTCGGTAGTACCCCTCTGCCGCCGCCCTGCGCGCCGCGTCCTTCTCTTCATAGATACCGGTCACGCCGGTGGCGATGACTGTCCAGCCGGTGAGATCCGTTGAGTACTCGAGGTCCCCTGTCTTGCCCTCAGGCAGGGTAATCATGATGACACCGTCATCACTCCTGGACACTTTCAATAGATCCGGCAATGGCTCCCCGCCGCCTCCCGCCTCTTCACGCGTGACGGTCACCGCGTAGACCTTGGTCATGACGCCATCTCGAGCCGTTACTTGGATGACGATGAAATTGCTGCCAATGGCCAAACTGATCGGCTCACTCGCAGTCCCGGACGGCACGGCCTGACCATTGACCACGACCGTGGCTTGGCTATCGGCCACCGTCGGCGTTAGGCGGATGGAACCCGTCAATCGGGGGACACTCATGACAAAGCTCAACGTGTTGCTGCTGAAGGCCGGCGTCAGGGCGCCCGTGCTCGGCACCAGTTCGGTCAGATCGGCGCTAGCGGCATTGCCGTCGGACTCTCGCGTCACCGTCACCACATAGACTCGCGTCGTCACCCCATCGCGTGCCGTGACTTGAGCCACGATGATGTTGGGGCCGACTCCCAGTCTGACGGCGCCACTGGCCGCCCCCGAGGACACCGTCTGCCCATTGACAATCACAGAAGCCTCACTGTCGGAAGTCACGGGGGTCACGGTGATGGATTCCGTCTCATGGGAAACACCGATGGAATAAATCGTCACTGCACTATCAAAAGCAGGCGACAACGCACCCACACTGGGCACGAGAGTGGCAAGCTCGGCATTGGTATCCATGGCGCTGAGTTCGCGGGTCACGGCCAAAACATAGGTTCTTGTCGAGACGCCATCCTCCGCCGTGACCTTGGTGAAGATCGTGTTGCTGCCGGCACTCAAGCTGATCAGGCCACTGGCAGAGCCAGTGGCAACCGCGGCGTCGTTCACCGTCACGGTAGCGCCGGGATGCGCCACCGCAGGGGTGAGGGTCATTGATGCGATCGTGTTCGGTAGCACCATGCTATAGACCAAAGTATCACCGGAGAACGCCGGCGAGAAGGCTCCGGCGCTGGGGACCAGACCGGAGAGACTGGCATTGTCGCTCAACACCGGGGCGGGTTCGAAACGAGTGAGCTCGAAGGCGTAGGTCTTCTCCGTGCCACCGTCGGCAGCGGTGACCACCAGTTCCAGCGTGTTGTCACCTGCTCCCAGCGGCAAGGCGAAGTCGCCGTCGGAAGGAAGCGGAACCAAGCTCCCGCCATTGACCCGGCCTTCGATGGTGGCCCCCGCATCCGAGGCCACGGGCCTCAATCGCGCCGTCTGCAACCCATGGGAGACGCTCACCGAATAGCCGGTGACGCTGGGACTGAATCCCGGGCTCAGGGCTCCCAGGTTAGACGTGATTCCTGCCAGGTCAGCCAAAGAGCTAGGAGCCAGTGCGTTCGTCGAGGCCACGTAGATGCCGTCATGATCACCGCCAAGGTTGGTCGCCCTCGATTGAAATGCGACGCATCTTCCATCAAACGAGAGCGCGGCAAAACTGGAATCCCCATTGCCCTGAACGCCCGAGGACCCCACAGGCCTCAACGCCATCTCGCCCGTCATCAAATCTCTCACAAAAACATCCCTCTTCTCATTCCCGTCCTGAGCGACAAAGTTGGTGATATTGGAATCAAAAGCCACGTAGCGGCCATTGCCCGAGATCGAAGGATTGACGGAATCCTGGAATCTCTGCTCAATGCCATCGAAACTCGCGGAGACCCGGCGCGTGCTTCCGTCGACCCGGTCATAAACGAACACGTCCACCCTCCCGTTCGTATCATAGAAATCCAAATCCTCCCGGTCCGATTGAAAGGCGACATAGCGTCCATCGGCTGAGATGGCGGCGGACTCGGATTCCGTGCCGTCGGCTTCCAGTCCCACTTTGCTACCGGTGATCCGCTCGACTCCCCGCGTGAGGCGGTTGAATAGATAGATATCTCTGTATTGGAAGCTCCGGTTCCCGTCGTTCTTGCTCGTGTGAAACTCGAAGGCGACGTAATTTCCATCGGCCGAGATCACCGGATTGAGCGAAACCCGGTTGGCGCTGAGATCGGAGAAAGGCACCAACACTCCCACAATCGTATTCTCCTGCCGGTCCCGAACGTAGACGTTAACTTCACCGTTGCGAAATCCGGAGATCAAGTTGTTCGCTCCCGAGGAGAAGGCGACGAAACGCCCATCACCCGAGATTGAGGGGGCTTGCGATTTTTGGTTCGCTTCACCTCCGTTCTCCGTCAGTGAGATTCGTTCGATGGTCTTGGTCGTCCGGTCGTAGACGAAGACGTCTTCCCCCGCACTTCTCGAAACCTGCCCGTTACGGTCATCGGGAACCAAGTTGGTGGATTCCGATTGGAAGGCAACATAACGGCCATCAGCCGAAATCGACGGATTTGTCGATTCGAAATCGCCCTCCTCGCCATTGGAACTGAGAGACACGCGCTCGACGACACCGGTAGACAAGTCGCGGACGAAAACGTCTTCTTGGCTATTGGTGTCGTTGGCCACCAGATTGCTCGACCGGGAGGAAAAAGCCACGAAACGGCAATCGGCGGAGATCACCGCATTTTCCGACATACCATCAGCCGGCCCGGATACCCACTCGACGCTTGTTCCGACTCGAGTGACGACGATCGAGTAGGCACTCTCAGAGCCACCGTCCGGAGAGGTGACGATGACCTCAATGACGTTCGCCCCCGGTAGAAGGTCCCACGGAGACGAGGCCACACCGGCAGCCAAGGTGCTCGGGTCGCCACCATTGAACCGGGCACGAATGATAGAGGCGGGGCGCAACGGCACCGCGGTGATCGAGGCCGATGAAACGCTGCCGTCCACCGTCGTTGCGTAGTTCGAAATCCCGGGTGCAAAGGCGGGACTGAACCCTCCCGGAATGCTGAGTGAGAGTTCCGAAAGTCTGGCATTGGACGGCGAGGGATCCTCTCGCGTCACCGTGAGCGTGTAGAGTGTCGTGCTCTTCCCATCTTCACTGATTACCCGGATATCGATGGAGTTCGCACCGGGATGGAGCCTGAAGGGCGGCGAAGGCTCACCTGGCGCCACCGGCAGGTAGTCACCAAAGTTCGCTCGCATTTCCACCGTCGTGCCCGCCTGAACGGTGGGCGCCGTCACCGTCATCTCGGCGGTGCCGTTAGGAACAAAGGTATGATAGGAAGTCACCGCCGCATCAAAAGCCGGGCTCAGCGCGCCGGCACTGACGCTCAGCCCGGCAAGTTGGACGTTGGCCGCATCCGGAGCCCCGCGCGTGACCAGGATAGTGTAAGTCCGGGTCGCCGTCCCGTTCTGTGCCGTGACCTTGACTTCGATCGTGTTCTCTCCCGGATCGAGCGGCAGTTCGGGAGAGGCAGCCCGGTTCCCCACCT
>JANQJH010000481.1 GCA_028281705.1 Verrucomicrobiales bacterium | reverse complement strand
TTGCCATCCTTCCCTCGCTAGAGCGAGAAGATCGGAGACGGAATGACCCGCTTCCTCATCCGTGGCGGGGTCGACCCTGAGAGCGGAGGCGGCGATGTTGGCATTCAGGGAGTTGACGATCTTCTCGATGTCGGGAAGGTCGTTCTCCAGAGCATCGAGATTTTTCTCTGCGCGTTCCGTCACCTCCTGGAATTCCCGTTGCACCGCGACGGAACGTTCAGTGATGACATTGGCCTCGTTGGTGAGTCCACGCGCCTCTTCCAAAGTGGAGCGGGCCGCGGTGATGTCGCCCCGGTCGAGGGCCGCACGGGTGCCCTCCACGGCGGCCAAGGCGGCATGCAATTTCTCGGAGGGATCCAGGCTGTCTTCGCGGAGGACGAGATCCGGCGAAAGGTTCAGGGCCTTCCCAAGAGCAGTTCTCGTCTCGCTGACAAGCTGGGTGATCGCCTCGATGCGTGGCAGGCCGGCCTCCCGGATGCGGGTCTCCATTTCCAGAGCTTGGGAGACGCTTTCCTTCAGGCCGTCCAGATCGAGTTGGAGTGCCTCGATTTCCTCGCTCGTTTCCTGTTCCACCGCCCTTTGGGCAATCTCATCGGCCTGCTGCGAGAATGCCTTCAGTTGGTCACCCACCCATCTGGTGTCGCGGTGCATGCCTCGCAGGTCGTCGCAGAGTTGTTCGAGCGCGGGAAGAAGCTGATCACGGGCGGACGTCGCGAGGGCAATGAGAGCCGTGGCATTGGCGACCATACGCTCGGCAGCCGCGGTTGGCTCACGCAAGGCCCGCACGGGATCGGATGCCCCCATGGTTCCGGCCTTCTGATAGGAGTCGACCGCGGCGGAGAGGAGATCGTCAAAAACCGGCCGGAGGGCAAAGAGACCATCGTGGGCGGCGGCGTTTCTCACTCCGGCTTCCGCAGCCTGCACATTACCGATGAACTCACCCAATTGGGACAAACGATTCGGAATCGTTTCCCAGCTCTCTTCGATGAGATCGAGGGTTTCGAGGGTGCGTTCGGCGCGTTCGTCGAAGGCGGTGACCAGTTCCTCGAGGCTTCTGGCAAATGGGGCATAGTCTTCCTTTTTCCCAAGAAGGCCGGACCACTCCGGACGCTTGCCCCTGATGATCCGCTCAATCTGATCGGCCGCCTCGAAACGAACGGGTTCGTCGCGCAAGAGCCGAATCGCCCGTTTGTAGCGGAGCGCCGTGAAGAAATTCGTCAACTTGGCCATGAAGTTCCCGGGAGTGATGAGTTCCCGGGCTTGCTTGAAGATGTCATCCACGCAGGAGGACATGATGAATAGTTCGTCAACATCTCTGATGGTTTGCCGGCCAAGCCGCAGGGTGTCTCCAGTGTAACCCCGCTCCTCGACATCGGCGAGCGAACCGACCGTAATCGCGGCGCGATCCATCAGGGCAAAGAGGCCATCCAGCTTGTCCTTCAGGGTCCGGTCCCAGGTTTCGAGAAGGGCCTTAGCCTCATCCCGTTCATCGCGGCGACGGCGGTTTCCGATCAGGCCGATGAGAAAGAGGCCGATCCCTCCGACCGCACTGCCGGTGATCACGGCGGCCCGCCGTGTCTCCTCCCGTTGACGTTGACGGCGGCTTTCGGCCCTGGAGGAATCCAACCCTGCCCGGGCACGTTCCAGGAAGGGGGATATCTCGTGCGCGCCTTCGAAAAGAGCCGTCTTGCCCTCTTCGACCGCAACGAACGCCGCCTCGTGGAACTCCTTGGCTCTGGCACTGTTGGGATGAGGTGGATGGTCTTTCAGATCTTCCTCCAGCCGCGACAGGCTAGCGCTTGCTTGAAACGTCGCGGTGCTGATGCCGACCGCTTCAGACAGAAGCTGCTCGGCTCGCTGAATATGGGCCACAAAGCTGTAATCTGCCCTGGCATGGGCGTCCTGTGCGTCTTCAGAAGCCGTTCGGGCCTCCTTGAGCCTGAGCCTGGCAAGCTCCGACTCGTCGCGAAGGACGGTCTCTTCGATGCTTTTCTCCAGCGCCTCCAAGCGCCGCGGAGCGGCGGCATGGGCATCCAGTTTGGCGAGGTAACCGCCAATCGTGCGACGGACCTTTTCGACGGCCGCTCCCGCGGCCACGGAGTCATTGCTCTCGTGAAGCTGCCTCGCTCTTTCCACCTCGGTGGTCCAGGCCGCGATGTCGGGGCGGACGAGATCTCCACCGGGGTTGCCCAGATCGACAGCCAGTTCCTTGGCGCGATTGGCGGCGATCTCGATCTCACGTTGGGCCGTCACAATCAGAGAGGCGGTTTCCGCCCGGAGCCGTTTCGCGCGTTCCAGCGCACGCTGTCGCTCCAACTTCGCCGCGGCAATCTTTCGGCCCAATTGGCGGTCGATGTTGGTGATGGTGTCCTTCGCGGCATCGACAACACGACCTCCCCCGCGCATAGCTCTAATGGCGGGACCGTCCAGATTGCCGATCCAGCGGTTCTCCCCAAGATTGCGTCGGTCGTAAACTTCGGAGCCGAAGTAGGAAAGCTTGCGCTCCTCGAGAAAGAGGAGGAAGTACGCGCCATTGGCCTCTCCGGTCTCGGGATGTTTCAAGTCGCCGAAGGCGGTCTTATTCGGAAGCGATTGCCCAAGCGCGAACTCCACCGCGTCCATTCCCCGATGACCGCGACCACCAGCCTCGGTGAACCGCTCCCCATTGGCATTCTTCATCAGGACGACCGTCCAATTGGGAGCGTGTTGATCCATCCACTTTTCCAGCGCATTGAGTTTGGAAGAACTGACCCCGATGGATCCTTTGACGTAGAGGTGTTGATCCTTATCCCAGATGCTCGGGATCTCGGTGGCGTGGTTGACTCGAACCGCCTCATCCGAGGCGAACGCCGTCGAGATCAACAACACCACGATACCGGCTCTTCCCCATCGGTCACGATCCATGGTCCCTCTTATCACGGCATCTAGTTATTAGGATGCGGGTCGGGGTGTCAAATTGTTGGCAGTCCAAAGAGGCAGGAAGTTTGTAGCGAAGACTCGGGACACCGTAGTTTCGGACTGCGGTGAGCGATCACCGCTTTGCCACCGCCGAGCCATCGGAGGCAAATGTGGAGCTGACTTGCTCAAGAGGGCCCCGCCCCTCGGCGCGGTCCGAAAGATGATCACCCCGTGCCTGTCCTCATCTCGCCAAAGACTCAAACCCGCCGCAACAACACACTGAGCAGCAGCGCACCCATCGCCAGAAAACCGAACAACGGAATCGCGGACTTCCGGATCCGCACGGGCTCGATCCCGGCCCGCACCCGCTCGGGTTCAAACGCCGGAAGTCCCTTCAAGGAAGCCGCTTCCTCCACTCCCAGCCGGTATTCCTCGGGATAGTTGCGCGTCCACTGGATAGTCTTGAGTTTGCCGTGGGTCTTGTCGTGCAGCCGCAAGGCCAGGCGTTCCGCCCCGGCCGCCGAAACTTCCGCGGAATAGCGCCCCAAACCGGTCTCCACAATCTCGACGGGACGAGTCTCGCCATTCTGGTCGAAGGCCTCACCCGACCACTCGATCCCGTTCACGGGCCGGCCCGCTTCGTCCACCCGCCGAATCGAAAGAGTATAGCTCTCGCGATCCAGGGACGAATCCACCGACAGGCCGATGGCGTCCTCCTTCTTCAGACCGCTTCGCAGAACCTGCGCCCAAAACTTTCCAAACTCCGGCCACGACAACCACTCCGCCCCCCATCGCTCGGTCAAGTCCGAGGTGTAGGCGATCCCCGTCCCCAGCCCGAAGCGGCCGACCGCCAGAAGCGGATCGCCCGATTCCGCCGCGATCACGACCTGGGCCGTCGGCTTGGCCCGCGTCATCAC
>JANQJH010000592.1 GCA_028281705.1 Verrucomicrobiales bacterium | reverse complement strand
GATCTCCGCAGCCACCCGCCCCTGAACCCAGCGATCGTAGACCCGCCGCGTGCGCAAATAGCGCACCATGTAAGAGACGCCGAGGACGAGGGTGAAGTTGACCGACAACCAAATCGCGGGGCCGATCTTCCGGTCGTCGTCATTGAGTTTCGAGCTGATGAGCGCCGCCGACCCGAACAAGACGGCGATGGCATTGATCACGATGATCGTCGTCACCATCTTGCGAAAGAACGGGGCGTTCCTCCGGTTCATGCGGGACAAGCCGGAGGCCACCTCTTCGATGGTGCCAAAGGTCTGGCCCTCCTCCAAAGTCTGGTCCGCCGAAACTCGCAGACCCTCGACCTCTGGATCCGGCTCCGGCAAGTCCTGCGGCCAACGCTCTTTCTCAAAGTCGCCGTTCTGGGCCCGGATCCATCCCACGGGTAATCCCATCCGGCGCGCCAAGGCGCACATTTCGCCCGTACCGCCCAGGCCACGTGCCTTTTTCCCGTTCCAAAAGACCATGAGGGCATCCGAACCCTGGAGAATCTGCTGGCTCATGTCATAGTAACATTCCGGCCGCACCCCCACACTTTGACTCACGCGCAAGGTCCCCCCATTGACACCACTCTCCGCCGCCGCAATGAGGCTTCGACAGGCCTCGATCTCGGCCTCCGTCTCGAAATCCTTGAGGAACTCCTCCTCCGCCAAGGGGAGAATCAGATGCACCGGGATTCCCAATTCCTCGGCACATTCGATACAGAGCATGTCCGTGCCAATGGCGCAGCTCATGTAGAGTTCTAACTTCCATCCCTTGGCCTCCACATCGCCCTGAATGGAGGCCAGTGCTGTCTTGATCCATTCCTTGGCCGCCGGGAGATCATCCACCCTCCGATGACCGATGAAGCCCAGTACCCAGCGCGGCGTGATCATACCCCACTATCCTTGCCAGAAATGCCCTGAGACACAAGCACGACTGCCCTCACGCCATTGACAATTTCCCCGAATCTCATCAGCATGCTTGGGCAAATGATGCAGAGCATTCGATTTCATCACCTCTTCATCGCCGCCATCGTCATCGCCGGCTCTGCTTGCACCCAATTCGGCCCCAAGATGATCGGCCCTGCCGGGTTCAATTACAATGAAGCCATGGCGACTACCTGGAATCAACAGCTTCTGCTGAACCTCGTCCGCCTGCACTATCATGAGCCCCCGTTCTTCCTCGAGGCGTCCTCCGTCGTCACCGGCTACACCTTCTCCGGCGATGTCAATGCCGACGCCGATCTCGGCCGGGCTGGCGGACTGGATGACACCCTGGGCTTCGACGGCGGCATCGCCTATGCCGAGCGCCCCACCATCACCTATCAACCACTCACGGGAGAGGCCTTCACCAAGAAGATGCTCACTCCCATCGCTCCCGAGACCCTCATCCTCCTCGCCCGCTCGGGCTGGAGCGTGAAAACCATCATCCTGGCATTGGTCCAGGAAATCAATGGATTGAATAATCCCCGAAGCCACATAGACGCCACGGTGAACAGCGCTCAATCCTTCCGCCCCATCACCCGCGTGGCCACCCTCTTGAATGAACTGCAGCAGACGGGAGAACTGACCCTCGAGGTGGCCGCCGAAAGCGGAAACGAATCGCGCCTCATCATTCAGGGCTATGATTCGCCCAAGGCGCGAGAGGTCCGGCAACTTCTCTCTCTCCCGGCCGACGTCGACGATTTTGAAATCACGCGCCTGCGGGTCCGCGATCCCAACCAAATTTCAATCATCGGGAGATCTCTCCTCGACGCCCTGCAGTACCTCTCGCAAGCCGTGGACTCCCCGGAAAATCACCGCGAGAGAACCGGTGCCTTGGGCCAAAAACAGATTCCCCCGGGCCTCTTCACCATCAAGTCCCGCGCCCTCCGCCCCACCAATGCCTTTGTCAAAGTGCGCCACCACGGCAGGTGGTTCTACGTCGACGAGCGCGATGTGCCCTCGAAAGAGCTCATGGGTCTGCTCACCCAATTGTTCAGCCTCCAAGCCACCGGAGGCGGCGGACGCAGCCCCCTACTAACAATCCCACAATAGCCCACCCGCCCCATCTGCGTCCTTATTTGCCGAAGGTCATCTCCAGAACGAAGTGCTCCCAAATGATCGAGGGACTGAAGTCCCTCCCACTTTCTGGGAAAGCAGCAGGGGGTTTTTCCCTTCTTCGCCATTTCTGGGGGGAGACCCGTAGAGGGTTGGCGTGCTAACTAACTTCAACGACACCCCCGTTTCCCAACACGGATTCATTTAGTCGCTGCTGGCGCCGTAGTCCAGCCCCTGACTCGAGCGCGCACAGGACTCCTGCCAGGCCTTGGCCGCCGCCTGCATCTCGGCCGCACGCTCCGGCATTTCCTCCGCGAGATTTCTCGACTCACTCGGATCCTTGGCCAAATCGTATAGCTCCAGACCATCCTTCCCCTTCACCTGAAAGACCAACTTCAAGGGCCCCTCGTGCCAGGCCACGACTCCCTTGGTCTGAAAACCAATGGGCGCCACCCGCTTCTCGACCTCGCCTCGGATGAGCGGCATCAAACTC
The DNA here is from genome assembly GCA_028281705.1 of Verrucomicrobiales bacterium. GTDB lineage: Bacteria > Verrucomicrobiota > Verrucomicrobiia > Verrucomicrobiales > DEV007 > JAACDM01. Next base: position 1,483 of record JANQJH010000592.1, on the reverse strand, counting down.
ACGCCATCCAATGGGAGCGACACCGCCTCCGTGCGCCCCAGGGCATCCATCACCGTCGGAAGATAATCGCTCGTCACCGCCGGGTAGGCCGTCGTCCGCGACTTCCCAATTATGGCAGGCCATTCCAGGAGCGCCGGAACGCGGACGCCGCCTTCGTAAAGAGATCGCTTGCGACCGCGAAAGCCTCCGGCCGAACCCGGGTCCTTGGCCTTGCCCTCGGGACCGTTGTCACTGCAGAACCACAGCATGGTGTTCTCGGCCACGCCTAACTGGCGCAGGGAAGACCGCAGACGCCCAACCTGTTCATCCAGAGCGGTGACGCAGCCGTAGTAGTTGCGCTCGTGCAAGGGATAGTCCTTGTAGGCCTTCCGCTGCCGCTCGCTGGCCACCACCGGCAGGTGTGGCGCGTGGAACCAGACCACGGCAAAGAACGGTTTCTCCTCCTGCACCGCCTTCTCGATGAAGGGCAGGGCTCGACTGACAATTTCCTTGGAATCATCGTCCAACAAGGCGTCCTTCACCTCGCGCCCGTCTTCATCCCAATAGCGCGTGCCATAGTGTTCCCAGGCTTCATCCGGCTTCATCGCATCCCACCCGATACGCCGGCTCGCGCCCGGGCCAAACGTTTGCGGCACACGCAAGGGGGCAAAGGTGGGCACCTTGGATTCCGTGCTGAAACAAACATCAAACCCGTTCATCGGCGGCGTGGCATAATGAGCCACACCACGCGGTCCGCCGCGATTGGCATCGTGCACTGTCTTCGTCAGCGTTCCCAAATGCCACTTCCCGAAGTGCCCCGTGGCATAGCCCTCCGCCCGCAGGAGTTCGGCCAGGGTCTGCTCACCGGCTTTCATGTGACCCGCATTGGCCGTGACGATGCCATAGCGAAACGGATGCCGTCCCGTGAGGCAACTCCCCCGGGTCGGCGAACACACCGGGCCCGCGGAATAAAACCGAGAAAACGTCAGACCATTCGACGCCATGGCATCGAGATGCGGCGTCCGGATAATCTTGTTTCCGTTGAACCCCACGTCGCCCCAGCCAAGGTCATCCGCCATCACGAGGATGACATTCGGCTTGGCCGCCTCCGTCGAACCGGCGGCGATGAAGAAGAAAGCGCCGACTCCCGCCAGGAAGACGCTCGCGGGACTATGAAGAAACCTCGGAAGCATCGGCGTCGAGATCAAGGGAATCACCCATCTCTTTCTGTAAGGACTTCAACGTCCGCTCCATGTCGGCCAAACGCCATTTCTGAGACGGATCCTCTGCCAAGTCATGCGTCTCCGTGGGATCATCACGCAGGTTGAAAAGCAGCCGTTTCCCGATCTTGGGATAGATGATGAGCTTGTAATCCCCTACCGTCACCATGCGCTGCACATTGACGTAGGCGCCGTAGATGGCATGGCGACTGCGGACCGTCTCGCCCCGCAAGATGGGAACCAGGCTCTGGAACTGAACCCTCTCCGGCGCCTCCACATCGGCC
>JANQJH010000420.1 GCA_028281705.1 Verrucomicrobiales bacterium | reverse complement strand
AAGAATGCCTAGCAGACGATGCGCTCTGAGTCCAGCTAAAATTTCTGGAAATTTGAAGACTAACATCTGCGTAATATGTCCAAACCATAGCGAGGGACTAAAGTCCCTCCCACTTTCCCCTCGATACCTCACGACAAGACGACACTCTTATCCCTCGTTGCGCTCCGAACGCCACCATCAGGACGCCTTGGCATCTTCTCGACTGGCAAAGCGATAGAGCCAAGCCGATACTGCAACGAGCAGAATGATTCCCACAGTGACACTCTCGTGCTGCCCAAACACGGCGAGGGCATTGGGCCCCATCAAAACAATGGGAATCGCCAGCAATATACCTAACAAGGCCTCACCCGTAATCAGGCCCGCGGCAAAGAGAAGGCCTTTGCGGTTCACCGCACCGAGCCGGCGGCCGGCAAAAAAGGCGATGAGTCCACCGACGAAGATGGGAACGGAAAGCTGGAACGGAAGATAGATGCCGACGGCAACCGCCAGTACCGGCGTGCGGAAACTGCTCCCCTTCTTCTCCAGGAAAATGTCCAGGAGGATCACGCCAACCGCGATGGCCATCCCGATCTGAATCATCCCCCAGGGCAAGCCGCCTTCAAACACGCCCTGGGCCACCGAGGCCATGAGAGTCGCCTGGGGAGCAGTGAGCGACTCGGGACGTTCCGGGGTGGGCGCCCCAATGCCGTAGGCGTTCTGAATCAAGGTAAGGACGGGCGCCATGACGAGGGCGGCGGACACCACCCCCAGCACCTGCATGATCTGCTGATTCCGCGGCGTAGCCCCTAGCAGATACCCCGCCTTCAAGTCCTGCAAGTTGTCTCCCCCAATCGCGGCCGCGCAACAGACCACGGCACCGATGAGAATCGCCGCCGCCGCGCCAATGGATTTGTCGTGACCTAACACGTTAATCAGCCCGAGCAGCAGGAGGGCCGAAGTCAGGATGGTGGCGATGGTCACTCCGGAAATGGGATTGTTAGACGAACCGACAAGGCCGGCCATGTAACTGGCCACGGCGGAGAAGAGAAAACCCGCCACCACCATGGCGACGCCCATGAAACAGGCGATGACAACGCTCTGGGTGATGAAATAAAAGACTGCTGTCAGGGGAATGACCGCGATACCCGCACAGAGGAGAACGAGGTTCATCGGCATCTCGCGCTCCGTGCGCGACACGTTGGTGTTCCGCTGACGGCTTTCACGATAGGCCGCCAATCCCGATCGGATTCCCGCAACGAGGTTGGAACGCAATTGGATCAGAGCCCAAAGCCCCCCGACAATCATGGCGCCCACACCCAGGTAACGGGTCTGCGACGACCAAATATTCTTGGCCTCCTTCAAAGCATCGGGACTGCTCGCCGCCACGTCTTGCGCCACGGAGAGATAGGGAATGAAGATGAACCAATTGATGGCGCCACCCAGAAAAATGAGGATGGAGATGTTAAGCCCCACGATGTAGCCCACGCCAACCAGCGCCGGGGAGAGGTTGCTCCCGAAATAAAGAATGGTACTGCCGACATAGGTCGCCTTCTCCCCCGCTTCTGCCCAGAGCTTCGCCCCGACCGTGCCCAGTTTGAACAAGGCGCCGGCACAGCCGCCGCAAACGATCGACCAAACGCTCCCCGCGCCTTTTTCACCGGATTTCAAAACCTCGGCCGTGGCCAAACCCTCAGGATAGCGTAGCGGTTTATCCACGATGAGCGCTCTCCGGAGAGGCACGGTGAAGAGCACCCCAAGCAACCCGCCGACCCCCGCGATCACCGTCACTTCCAGATAGCGGAACTCTGTCCAAACGCCGAGGAGCAACAGGGCGGGAAAGGTGAAAATAACCCCGGCAGCCAGACTCTCGCCCGCGGAGGCCGCCGTCTGCACAATGTTGTTCTCCAGAATGTTGTGCTCGCGAAAGATCCGCAAGATGGCCATCGAAATCACCGCCGCCGGGATCGACGCCGAAACGGTCATCCCGGCGAAGAGCCCAAAATAGGCATTGGCACTCGAGAGGACGACCGAGAGAAGGATCCCCAGGATCACTGCCTTGACGGTGATCTCCGGAAGCGAGATCGAAGCCGAAATGTAGGGGCCCTTGCTGTTGTTGTTGGCGGTGGAATCGTCCGGGGGGGTGGAATCAGGCGCAGCCATGGCGAGACAATAATCAGGCCCCGCTCCCCATGACAAGCCCGCCAAGGCCTAAAAAATAAATGCCAGGCACTTCAACTTCAGCCCAGGGCCTTCTCATCCCGTCCTCTCCCCTTCGCAGGTCAATCATCCGTCACACGCAAATCCAGTCCCAGACGCCGGAGTTCGGCTTCCTGACGCTTCCACGGAACGCTCACCGGCTCCCCGATCGGCACTTCGCGATCGAAGATTCCGGCAGAGAGTGGCCGCACTCGGCGATGAATGGCGTGGTCATCCACCAGCGGGAGTCCCTGTTGGCTGTGGTGCTCCTCGCTGGCATCCCGCTCCCAGGCCTCCTCCGCCTCCCACACCCTGGCGATCTGATGCAGGGCCACGATGCGGTACCAATGCCACGAGTGCTCACACCGAACCTTCTCCCGACACCACTGCCAATCGGCAAACTTCCTCAAATCGGCAGGCCGGACGAGAAAGCAGCGCACACACTTACGCCGCACCACCTGGCGATCCTCACAGGTCATGGCGAAAAGCCAAACGTCGCGATCCAGTGGCGAGGAGGCCAGATGCCCTGCCAGATGCCCAAAGGCGTCGTTCAAGACCTCGAATCCCTCGGTGCCTAACGTTTCCAGAACAGGATTCTTTAGACTCGTCTTCTCCGCCAGCTCGCGCACCAAATCCTGCGCCGCCGGGTTGTCGTAGAGATCGTTCAACGTCGTCGTCGGGGCCACGTTGCGAAAAAGAAGGATGTGGTGATCCGTGCCCGCCACCGGCGAGAGAAAATGGGCCTGGAAAAGCACATCGTCCGAGTCTCCTCTCTTGAGGCGTTCCAGGGCTTTGAGCCGCTTGCGAAAGAGGAGCAGCCAACTGGCAAAGAACCCCAGAAGGAAGCCGAGGAACTTGCCCAATAGCTCGGGAACGAGGCGTACCCACTCCAGCGTTCCCAACCATTCCCAAAGCGACGCGAGCATGGGCCCTACCTTAACTCACGTCGTCCTTCGCGCGAGGAAGTCTTGCCTCGACGCCACGGTTTTGTTGGGATATGACAACGCAAATACCCCTATGAGAATCAAATCCAAGAATCACATACGAAGGGCCCTCTCCACGGCTCTGTTGTTAGCCGCTGCGGCGGTCCACGCCTCGGCCGCCCTTTCGGATGGCCTCATCGCCCACTGGCCTCTCGATGAGATCACAGGCACGCACACGCCCGACAAGGGACCGAACTTCTACGACATGGAACTGGTCAACCTCACCGCCGACGACCTCGTCGACGGCAAGAAAGGGAAGGCCTTCTTCTTTGACGCCGGCCGGCAAACCCTGCTGCAGTACATCGCCCAAGAGGGCGACAAGCTCCCGGCGAATGAACAGCATGAAGCCTGGACCGTTTCGCTCTGGGTTAAGGGCAAGGGCACGGGGCAAAATGACCTCCGCGTCTTTTCCGAGGGATCCACGGAAGACAGCAACCCGCTGTTCAACATCGGCACGGCGAACAACGGCTCCAATGACTCTATCGACATGTACATTCGCGGCCGCACCGGAACGATCAACCACCCGCATTCCACCCTGACCGCCTTTGACGATACTTGGCACCTCATCACCTGGACGCAATCGGCCAACGAGGTGGCCCTCTACGTCGATGGCGTGAAAGACGAAATCGACATCGCCGAAGGCGTCACCCCGCTCATCAATCCCGAGGACGCCTACCGCATGAACACCACGACGATCGGTGGCATCCGCCGCGCCACCGCCTCCCACTGGTGGACCGGCGCCATCGACGAGGTATCGATGTGGCAACGCGCCCTTTCGCCGGAAGAAGTCCAGGCGCTCGCCAATGGGGAAGACGTCATCTCTGCCCCGGCGCCTGACAATCCTCTCTACGAGGACATGATCGCCCTCTGGGCTCTCGACGAAGTCACGGGAAGCCACACGCCAGACGATGGGCCTAACAGCTACGACATGGAACTGGTCAACCTCACGGCCGACGACCTCGTCGATGGAAAATTTGGCAAAGCCTTTCTCTTTGATGCCGGCCGGCAAACCCTGCTCCAGTACATCGCTCAGGAAGGCGATCTCCTTCCCGCCAACGAACAACACGAAGCCTGGACCGTCTCTCTTTGGGTCAAGGGCAAGGGCACGGGACAAAACGATCTCCGCGTTTTTTCCGAGGGCTCCACGGAAGACAGCAACCCGCTTTTCAACATCGGCACGGCGAACAACGGCTCCAATGACTCCATCGACATTTTCATTCGCGGCCGCACCGGGACGATCAATCACCCGCATTCCACCCAGGCTGCCTTTGACGATACCTGGCACCTCATCACCTGGACGCAATCGGCCAACGAGGTCGCCCTCTACGTCGATGGCGTGAAAGACGAGATCGAGATCGCGGAAGGCGTCACGCCTCTCATCAATCCCGAAGATGCCTACCGCATGAACACCACCACCATCGGTGGCATCCGCCGCGCCACCGCCTCTCATTGGTGGACCGGCGCCATCGACGAGGTCGCCATGTGGAAAAGAGCGCTTACTCCGGAAGAGGTCCTCGAGATTTTCAACGGTGACGCCCTCGATCCCAGCGTCGAAACCGGCGATCCCATCATCCGCTCCTTCGACTCCGAGCGCCCCAAAGTCGCCAAAGGCGACTTCGCCATCCTCGAATGGGAAGTGAAGGGCGGCGATGACTCCAACCAGTACGTCATCACGCCGGGCGACATCGACGTCACACCGGACACCGTGGCCGGCTTTGGCCGGGTCGAGATTCCCATCACCGATGAGACGAACTACACCCTCACGGTGACCAAGGACGACTTCTCCGCCACCGCCGAACACACCGTGCTCGTGCGCGACGGCGTCGGCCCCGGCTGGACACTCCTCGACGATTTCGAAACTTGGCCCACGGGCGGCATTCTCCCCGCTACCGGAGGCGCCTGGTTTGAGCCGGACAGCGACGTCATCCGAGTCTTCGACAACGACGGCGACCAGGTGATGAGCACAGGCGCCGGAAACGCCCTGACATTCACCGAGCTCGGCAGCTTTGAAACGCGCGACGGTGACACTCGCACCTTCTTCTTCCAGATGTATCTCAAAGGAGATCAATCAGGCATTGCGGCCAACATCGGCGCAACCAATAAGGCTATCCGATTTGTCGGTGACCTCAACGGCGGTCTCGGCGGGTTCATCGGAATCCGGCGCGAAGAGGGTGACGACGTCGGCGAGATCGGCGTCGGTCCCATCGATGGCAATGGTGCTCTGGAATACGATCTCGAATCCGATATCTGGTACAAGGTCTGGCTCGACATCACCAACGGACCGGGCGACGGGACCGATACCATCTCCGTCCACATTCAGGCCGAAGGAGACGCCGCACGGACCACGATCGCCGAGGATGTCGATGGCGATCGCGGCAGCATCGTGAACCACATCTTTTTCTTCGTCGCTCCCCGGGACATCACCACGGGAGAAGATGCCTTCTTCGTCGACAACATCTTCGTCGCGCGTGACGGCATCCTCGAATCCGACCCCTTGGACACCGATGATCCCAATCTGGCGATGAAAACTCGCGGCATCTTTGACGACATCTCTTCCGGCGAAGGCGCTGTGACCAAGGAGGTGCCGATCTTCAACATCGGAGCCACCCAGACGCTGAACATCTCCGCGGCCACCCTAACTGGAGCTGACAAAGACCTCTTCACCTTGAACTCCTTTCCCAGCACGCTGGCTCCCGGGGCTCAAGATGTGGTCAGCATCACCTTCAATCCCGCAGGCAAGACCGGCGGCGTTCTCGCCTCTCTCGAACTCGAGAGTAACGACCAGAGCAATCCCCTCGTCGTCATCGATCTCTCGACCGTGGTGCCTTCGACCAATCAGTTGATCGGCCACTATCGCATGGACGAAACCGAAGGCGAAGTCCTCCTCGACTCGGCGCTCCTCAAACACGGCCAGTATGTCAAGGTCGGCGCGGGCGATTATCAGTTAGGCAAGGAAGCGCTGGCCGACGGCACGGCGACGGGTTTTGTCCGGGGCGGGGACACGGATGGGGGCTATGCCCAAGTGCGCGCCGGCGGCGGCCGCCTCAGTTCCTTCAGCATCAGCATGTGGGTGCAGTTGGAGGGCGAGAATCTCTCGACCTTGTTCGCCAAGGGTGAGCAGGGCGGCTCTCCCGCCTATGCCGCGCTCTACGACGGCACCAATCTGTTGTGGTTCAACGAAGACAACGAACAAGAGGGCATCGGCGGACTCACGCCGGGAGAAAAACTACACGTGATCTTCTCCTACGCGGACGAGAACGGGCCTGATCTCGGTGCCGATCAGCTGGATATCTTCGTCAATGGAGAGAACGCCTTCTCCCTCCAGGATCCGCCGCCCGCGGTGGACGATGCTTCCCTGCCGTTCCTCTTCGGTTCCTATTACGGCACGCTCGGTTTCAACGGCACGATGGACGACGTCCAGATCTACGCCAAAGCCCTCACCGCTGAAGACGCGCAGGCCCTCTTCGAGAACCCGGGCAGTGTGTTAGGGGAAAACACCGAGCTCGACACCGACGGTGATGGTGTCACCGATGTGGAAGAGCTGGCCGATGGCACTGATCCCGAAAATCCCGACTCCGACAACGACGGGCTCAATGACGGCGGCGAGAAGACGGCCTCCACCGATCCGCTGAATCCCGACTCGGACGGCGATGGCTACAAGGACGGCCGCGAGGTCGCCCTGGGCTATGATCCCAACGATGCCGGCAGTCCCGGTGAAGAGGGCCCCGATCCTGCCCTCATCGCCTACTGGCCACTGGATGAAATCAACGGGAGCACTTCACCCGACGCCACCGGGCTGTTTCACCTCACCGCGGTCAATCTGACGGCGGACGACGTTGTCGACGGCCAAGTCGGAAAGGCGGTCTCCTTCAAGGCGGAGAACAGCCCCATGCTGGAATACATCGCGGCGCCCGGCGAAGACTTGCCCATCAATCTCCACCCCGAGCGTACCATTTCACTCTGGATCAAAGCCAAGGGTGAAGGGCAGAGCGACCTGCGTTTCTTTGCCGAGGCCTCGACCGAGGACAATGGTCCGCTCTTCAACATGGGAACGCAGAATGACGGCGCAGCCGACACCATCGACATGTACATTCGCCCGCCCGGAAGCCACGAATGGTCTGATACCCTTGCGCTGGACGATACCTGGCGGCACGTGGCCTGGGTCGAGGGCGGCGGCAATGGGGCTGCCCTACGTGCTGATCGGCCCGCTCGCCGGGGCACTCACCGACCGGGCCGACCTGCAGCGGGTTCTGGTGCTCAGCAACCTCGGCC
>JANQJH010000377.1 GCA_028281705.1 Verrucomicrobiales bacterium | reverse complement strand
AGCATCGGCCGACGTATCACGGGGGAACCCTTCCCTCGGAGCTCTCCGATGCCAATGACGGCTTTCCCTCCCGTCTGTTTCGCAACGAAGGTGGAGGTTCCTTTGTCGAAGTCACCGCGGAAGCCAATCTGGGAGCACACCGGTTGAGGCGAACGAGCAACGCAGCGTTCATCGATTTCGACCGCGACAATGATGCAGACTTGTTAGTGGCGAGTGATTATGCTGGGCTGGAGTTGTATCGCAATGACGGGCACGGGGTCTTCGCCGAAGTGACGAGTTCCACCTTCGGCCAGTGGCGCATGTTTGGATTGTGCGCCGCCGTGGGGCGATTCGATGGGGACGATCGGCTGGACGTTTTTGCCGGCGGCCGGTGGTCGGTGGCGATGCATCGCATCGACGGCCTGCAATTGGAGCGGGCTGATTTTCCCGACTTGCGAACCACAGCGATCCACATGGCCTCGGGAAATCAGTTATTCCTTTCCCGGCGAAACTATGAGACGGGTCCCTTCAATGCGGATGCGAAGAAGACGGGCTGGACGAACAGTGCCACGGCGGCTGATTTTGACAATGACGACGATGATGATCTCTACCTCACAACGGGACACTTGACGGGGCGCTCCGTGGAGGACTTTGATAGTCAGTTTTGGCGGAACGACGTCTTTCTTACCGATGGTGTCTCTCCGAAAGTCCTGCAGGCTTACTTTCGCACTGAGGAATTGACGCCGGGGCTCACGGCGCTACGGCGGGGGGAGATCTCCTGGTACGGTTACGAGGTGAATCGGCTGGAGATGAATGGAGACGATGGTTTTATCGACTTGGGCTATCTGCACGGGGTGGCCCTGCACCAAGATTCGCCAGGGGCGGTAGCGGCTGATTTGAACAACGATGGCCGTCTGGACCTGATCACCATCGCTCAGAGGACGTTTCCCAGCGAGGGGCGCCTCGCGGTCGAACAGAGTTTGATCATCTACGAGAATGCCCTTCCGGCGGAGGGCCATTGGATCGGAGTGCATCTCGTTCCCAATGCGCCGGGTTTCACGGATATGGGAGTGACGGTGCGGTTGACCGGTGATTTCGGCGTGCGTGAACGCTTTCTTACCACCGATTTCACCTCGGTCGTCCAGGGGCCGGCGACCGCCCATTTCGGTCTGGGCAAGCATGAGACAATTGATCGTCTGGAGGTCCGTTGGAGCAACGGTCACCAACAGATCGTCATGGCACCGGAACTGGATCGTTACCACACAGTTTCACCACGGCTTGACTTCACGCCCGTTCCCGATCCGCCTGAAGAAGAACAGCCGGAAGAAGCTGATGTGGCTGGAGAGGGATCGGTGGAGACGGGCGCGTAGGCGGGACGCCTGTTCCACGTTGTCCTGTGTCTTCTAGCAGTCTTCGATCGATCTGCGTTTGTTCATGAGGCGATGCTCTAGAGAGCACGGTTGATATCCCTAATGATGACTACGTATGAATACGTATTTGCGTATCAAAAGATGTGGAACAGAGGCCTACATTGGATCACAAGGACAATTTCACTTGTTGAGGGGGGACGCGCGGTTTAGAGGCCTTTTCATTCTTACGTGAACACAATCATGATGAATAAGTCGATGAGACTCTTTCTCGGGCTGATGATCGGCTGGTTCGCGGTGCTACCGTTAGTAATGCAGACTAGCTTGGCGGAGGGAAGCAAGCCCGTCCTCCGCATTGCCGTCAATAACTGGGTTGGTTCGGAACTGAACGCGCAGGTGGCGAAGATCGTGCTGGAGGAGGGGTTGGGGTACGACATTGAACTGGTGTCGATCGACGAGATCGCTCAGTTTCCCGCACTTGCGGAGGGGCTTGTGGACGCCTCGCTCGAAGTGTGGCCTTCAGGGCATTTTGAAGACTATCAGAAGTACGTTGAAGACGAGAAATCGATCGAGGATCTCGGGCCGCTTGGAGTCATTGGGAAGATTGGCTGGTACCTGCCCAGTTATTTGGTGGAGAGTGACTCTTCCCTGGCGACCTGGAAGGGCATCAAGGCGAACGCCGATCTTTTTCGAACGGCTGCCAGTGGTGAGGCGGGACAGTTTCTTACCGGGGCGCCCACCTGGAGTTCTTATGATCAGCAGATCATCACAACGCTCGGACTGAATTTGAGTATCGTTTATGCCGGCTCCGAGGACAAGCTTGTGGCCGCCATCGATTCGGCCTTCGTCGAGAAGAGACCACTCCTGTTTTACTTCTGGACTCCGCATACGCTTTTCACCAAGTACGCCCTAACAGAAGTGGCCATGCCTCCGGACTTCGATGACAGCTACGCCACGGATGTCACCTACAAGGTCGTGGCCGCGGGATTGAACGAATCCGCGCCCGCCGCACACCGGTTGCTCAAGCACTTTCACCTGAGCAACGCCGATCAGCTTGCGATGATGGCGGACATGGACCAATCGGGCAAAGGTGCGGCCGAAGCCGCCGCGGCCTGGGTGGTGCAAAACGAATCCACTTGGAAAGCGTGGATCGCCGCTGGTCGAGACGACTTTCCTCCCATTCCGGCACCGGCGAACGCATGGGCGGAAGAACATCTCTTCGTCATCGATAAGGACACCAATGGCGTCTACATCGACGTCAACGATCGGTATGCCCAGTCGCGGGCCCCGCTCTATCCCCAGATCGAAACACGTGATGATTTCATTGGGCGCGATGTCTTCTGTTTCTTTCCCGCTGATCAGGCCGAGCGCTTCCAAGCCGATGACCAGCGCGTGATCCAGTCCGGGGCCCCGCTGACTGAACAACGGGTGATCCAGCCCATCGGGAGCGATCCTCAGACGATCAGTTTCACCAAGGTTCCCCTGCGCGATGCCGCGGGCGCGATCATCGGTATCCGAGCTGTCTGGCATTCGTCCACCCTGCCTCTATTGGAGGTGAATCGTGATCGCGGAGGTGTCGAGGTGTCCTATCCCGAAAGCACATTGACCTCCATCTATCATCTGGAAAGCAATGATGAGTTGAGTGATCCCGATGGTTGGGTCCCTGAGATTGGACCTCCCGAATCCGTCGACGGGAGATGGATCTTCCGCTCGCAACCGGAGGCGGATGAAGATGGTCAGAAGTACTTTCGCTTGAACGCCAACCGTACGGTAACGATCGGAGCACTGTTGTCCTTGACTGGAGAGTGGTCTTCATTGGGACGAAACATTGAGGCGGCCTTTGAAGTCGGGCTGGACGCCTTGAACTTGGAAGAACTCTCCAGCGGCTCAGGCATTCGGTATCAAGTGGACATCCGTGATACCAAGCTCGACCCTGATCTCGCGCTATCCCAACTTCAAGAGCTGGCTGCCGAGGGTGTGCGCCTGGTCATCGGACCGCAATCAAGTGCCGAGGTCGCGCTGCTGAAACCATTTGCCGATGCCCATGACATCCTATTGGTCAGTCCGGGAAGCACGGCCTCATCGTTGTCCATTGCTGATGACAACGTCCTTCGATTTTGCCCGGATGACACTTACGAAGCCGAGGCCATGGTCGCCTTGCTCCAGGCAGACGGCATCGAGGCGATCGTTCCCGTGTGGCGGGATGATGTGGGTAACCGGGGGCTGCGTGACTCGATGGCGCGCCGGTTTCCCATGGAAGGCGGCACGGTGCATCCCGGTGTCCAATACGCGGCCGACGAGACTGATTTTCAGGGCGTTGCCGACCGTGTGGCGGCTCAGATCGTCGTGGCCCAAGCGAGTCATCCGGGAGGGGTCGCGGTCTACCTGGCCGGTTTTGACGAAGTCATTGGGCTCTTCCTCGCGGCGAGTTTCCAACCGGACCTCGGCGCCGTGCCGTGGTACGGTAGTAGTGACGGCGTTGTCCAGAGTGCCGCGCTGGCGGAGAACGCGGAGGCCGCTCTCTTTGCCGTGGAGCATCGTTACCCTTGCCCCATCTTTGGTCTCGATGGCCGATACGCCTCCATCTGGGAGCCGCTCATTACCAGCATCGAGCGACACTCCGGTGGCGATGTCGATGCCTTTGCCCTTGCGGCCTACGATAGTCTTCGGGTGGCCGCGCTGGCCTATCGCGCGGTGGGCATTGACGGCACGTTCAACGAGTTCCGAACAGCTTTCATTGAGGCCGCCGGCACCTATACGGGAGCCACCGGTGCCACCGGGCTCAATGCCGCAGGAGATCGGGATGGAGGTGCCTTCGATTTCTGGTCCCTGAGAATGACGAAACGTGGATACGGGTGGTACCAAAGCGCGTCCTTCGAACCGGACGCCGACGGAGGCGAGGGTGGATCGATCACGCGCTTCCCCTGATCATGGCCCTCACAGATTGACAGCTTGGTGACCAATCTTGGAGAACCTTCTTGTCATTAAACAAGGACGCAATCGGGGCGGACAGGAGTGTCCGCATCACTTGGGGCGGGCGGCTCGGTCCCTGGAAGAGGTGTTTTGGTTATTCTATTCCTTGAACGTTAGTCCCACGGCTTTTCCCAGAAAAGCCCAGCGGTCGGCCACCTCTTCGATGACTTTGGCCGTCGGTTTTCCGGCGCCGTGGCCGGCCTTGGTCTCGATGCGCAGAATGATGGGGGCGTCACCCCCCTGGGCGTGTTGCAGGGCGGCTCCGTACTTGAAACTGTGAGCGGGGTAGACCCGATCATCGTGATCCGCCGTGGTGACCAAAGTGGAAGGGTAGTGGGCGCCCTGTTTCACGTTGTGATAGGGCGAGTAGGAGAGGAGGTTTTTGAAGTCGGCTTCCTCTTCCACGTCGCCGTACTCTTCCTGCCAGGCCCAGCCGATGGTGAATTTGTGAAAGCGGAGCATGTCCTGGACGCCGACGGCCGTCCAACAGGCGCCGAACAGGTCGGGCCGCTGATTCATGCAGGCGGCGGTGAGGAGGCCGCCGTTGCTGCCGCCTCCAATGGCGAGGTGTTTGGACTGGGTGATCTTGTTCTCGATGAGCCATTCGGCGGCGGCGATGAAATCGTCGAAAACGTTCTGTTTGCCCTGCCTCATCCCGGCCTCGTGCCAGGCCTGGCCGTATTCGCCTCCGCCGCGCAAGTTGGCCAGGGCGAAGACACCGCCTTGGTCGATCCAGGCGAGATTGGAGATGCGAAAGCGCGGCGTGAGTGAGATATCGAATCCGCCGTATCCATAGAGAAACGTCGGGGCCGTGCCATCGAACTCGAGACCTTTACGATGCACGAGGAAGAGGGGAATCTTGGTCCCATCCTTGCTGGGATAGAACACTTGCCTGGTGACAAAATCGTCGGGATTGAACTGTAGCTTCGGTTCCCAGAAGAGTTCGCTCTTTCCACTGGCGAGATCGTAGCGGTAGAGGCGACCGGGATTGGTGTAGCCGGAGAGGGAATAGAAGGTCGTGGTGTCCTCACGGCGTCCGCCAAAGCCCGAGGCGGATCCAAGCTCGGCCATGGGAATGTCCCGTTGTTTTTTTCCCGCGCGATCGTAGACGACGACTTCGGGGAGGACATCCTTGAGGTAGCGGGCGATCAAGACATCGCCGACGCGACTGACACTTTGCAAGGCGGCATCCTCGCGTTGCGGGATGAGCTCACGCCAGTGCTCGCGCTCCGGCTGGCGGGTGTCGATCGCGATGAGGCGGCCATTGGGAGCGTCGTCGTCGGTAAAGAGGTAGAATACCGGTCCATCGTTGTCGACCAGGGAGTAGCGGGCACTGGCGGGCTGAAGAAGTTCGACAAAGGAGCTCTGCTCGTCCTGTAGATCTTTGTAGAAGAGGCCGTTGGTACTTCCCGTGCCGGTGTACACCCGAACGAGGAGATAGCGACCGTCCTCGGTGTAGAAGCCATTCATGTTCCACTTGGGATGGTCGGGCCGCTCGTAGACCAGGCGGTCTTTGGATTGGGGTTCGCCCAGACGATGGAAGTAGATCTTCTGATTGATGTTAGCTTCGCGGAGATCGCCGTCGGCACTGGGATGGTAGCGGCTATAGAGAAGGCCTCGATGATCTGGACTCCAGCGCGCACCGGAGAACTTGATGTGCTTCAAATGATCGCCCGTGTCCTTCCCCGTCTCGATCTCACGCACCTTCCATTCTTGCCAATCGGATCCAGAGTGTGAGATCCCGTAAGCCAGGTACTTGCCGTCTTCACTGACGCTGTAACTACTCAGAGCGATGGTGCCGTCTTCCGACAACGTGTTGGGATCCAGGAGCACTTGTTCCTTGGCGCCCGGCTTGTCTTCGCGCCAGAAGAGCACGGACTGGTTTTGCAGGCCGGTGTTCCGGGTGAAGAAGAGTCGGCCGCCCATTTGCTGCGGGAGTCCGTGCTTCTCATAATCCCAGAGTTCGGTCAGCCGCTCTTTCAGGATTTCTCGTCCTGGCAGAGTGGCCAGATAATCTGCGGCAAAGGCGGCCTGTTTCTCCACCCAGGCGGTGACGGGTTCGGAATCGATCTCCTCCATCCAGCGGTAGGGATCGGGAACGGCGACGCCATGGAGGGTCTCGGCGAAGTCCGTGCGTTTGCTCGCGGGATACTTGAGGGGCTCCCCCAGGGCCGGGGAGAGGAGGGTGTAGGCGAGGGCGAGGGTGGTCGGATAGACGAAGCGCATGGCCTGGAGCATAGGCACGAAAAAGGGCAACTCCAAGTCCTGGAGTTGCCCTCGGGAAGGAGAAAAGAAAACAGTCTCTCTAGTCCGTGATCAGGGTTACGCTCTTGATGTAGGTGAGCTTGGGAAAACTCTTCTTGAGGTATTCGTTGCCTCGGGACTGAATCTGGGCCTGGGAAGGTCCGCGACCGCGAGGGGCGCCTTCGCCGTAGCCCTTGTAGATCGCATTCACGTTCTCGATGCCCTCGACGACCTTTCCGAAGGGGGTGAAGCCCTGGCTGTCGAGGAAAGTGTTCTTCCCAAAATTGATGAAGAACTGTGTGGTCCGTGTGTTCGGGCCCGCGGTGGCAAAGGTGATGGTTCCCGGAACGTTGGAAGCCTTGCCCTTGGGGTCGTCTTTGATCTGGGCGCGACGCCAGACGGAGGACACGGCGGGATCACCGTGAATGCCAAACTGCGCCATGAAGCCGTCGATGACCCGGAAGAAGGCGACGTCTTCAAAATAGCCGATCTTGACCAGATTGTAGAAGCGATCAGCGCCCAGGGGCGACCATTCTCTCGTGACCTCGATGGTGAACTCCCCGGCGGTGGTGACGAATTTGGCCTCGAACTTGTCGGGGGCCTTCTCCGTGGCCTTGGATGGATCTTTGAGGGCCGCTGATGCCGTCGTTTTGGCGGGAGCGGCGGGCTTGGCTTCTTCCTTAGCGGCGGCTTCTTCTTTCTTCGCTTGGGCTCCGGCCAGGCACGTCAACCCGAGGCTGACACCAACAAATGCGGAAAGGTGCTTTCTCAACATGGCCAAGCAGGTAAGCGATGGCGCTCCGTCTGGCAACCGCAGATTCGCGGGCTACCCCCTCTGGCGATCCTGAAATTCCGCGGCGATTCGTTTCACATCAGGATGATCTCCCGAGTGACGGGCCCGCGAGGCGCTCACGATTTCGCCGCGGTGGACGAGAAAGGTGCCCGGCATTTGCCTCACATCGGCCCCGAGCTTGCCCGGCCAGTGTCCCCGCAAAAGGGCTCGGATCCCCTGTCCCCAGACCCGTGGGCCCATGAGTTGACTGACACTGCCGCGATCGAGGCCGAAGGCGGCGTAGAGCTTGCCGGTGGGATCCTCAAGATGGTCGATCCCGTGGAGACCGGATTTCTCCAGGAGTGCCGCCATGGCCTGAGTGCTCTCCCGATGGACGAGGATGAGGCGCCAGCCTTGCCGGGTGATCCAGGGCTCGTCCAACTGGGCGAGCTGCTCCCTGACGAAGATTCAACCGAGGTGCCGGAGGAAGCTGAAGAGGAGCGGCTGTTTCTGAGAGTGCTCGGCCAAGGAGAGGCCGTCACCCAGGCGATGGCCGGCCAGGGCTTCTGCGAGGGGCGTCATGGACGATTTCATGGTCACGGGATGGCGGGAAGACTGGCGGCGGCGATGGCCTGGCCATGGCGCTTGTCCTGTTCGCTGGGTGTGTGCATCGAGGTGCGTTCGGCGAGCTGGGGAAACTCGAGCTGAAGGACGTTCTGCGCCTCTTGCAAGATGCTCTCCCCACCCGGGCCCGAGGTCACTCTGCCGAGGATGAGGAGAGCATCTTGCAAGGGGCGCAGGACGTCCTTCAGCTCGAGGTTCCCCAGCTCGCCGCACGCACCTCGATGCACCCACCC
>JANQJH010000355.1 GCA_028281705.1 Verrucomicrobiales bacterium | reverse complement strand
TTTTCCACCGCGCGAGACCACGCACGGTTCCCACCCAGGGCCGCTGCTCGGCATCCAGGGCCAGCGCCGTGATCGATTCGTGGGGCAGACTGGCGGGGTCGTCGCGATCATGATGCAGATGCTCCCGCTCGTCCGTCGCCGGATTCCACCGGATCAAACCCGCGTCCCGCGTGCCCACCCAAAGGTTCCCATCGGTCCCGGCTTTCAAGGCAAACGCATTCACGGCCGGCTCGTCGCCACCTCGCGTCTCGCGAAGGTCGTGATGCAGAAAGCCGTCCCCGGTAAAACTATGGAGTCCGCCCGCCGTACCGATCCAAAGCCGTCCATCCCCGGCCACCTCCATGCCAAAAACGGCGTCATGACCGAGGGACGAGGGTTTGTCTGGACGATGCCGGTAATGCTGGAACCAACGGTGCTGCAAGGGAAAGCGGCTCACACCCGCGCGATGGCCTACCCAAAGGACCTGGCGGCGATCCTCATAGAGGCAATGGATCTCGTTGCTTCCCAGCGATCGAAAATCGTCCGGGTAGTGCCGATAGGTGAGGAATCGTCCGGAGACCGGCTCGAAGAGGCAAAGGCCGCGACGCGTTCCCACCCAGAGCGAGCCGGCGCTGTCCTCTAGGAGACAGGTCACGTCGTTGCTCGGAAGCGACGCCGGGTTCCGGCGGTCGTGGACATACGGGGTCGACGTCCCGGCCTCGTCCACGCGATGGAGGCCCGATCCCTCCGTCCCCACCCACAGAGTACCGCCTCGGCTGCGCATGAGGGTGTGAATTCGCGCGTTGCCCGACCACCATTCTTCCATTTCCTCGGGACGCTCTCGACGCCAGCGATACACCTGCCCCGATGCTGTCCCAATCCAAAGAGACGTTTCTTCGTCTCCCTCGTCTTCCTCGTCAGGCTCGAAGTAGTGGAGCGCCGTGACCGCGATTCCCTCGACGATCGTCTCCACCGATGCAAAGACGGCATCCCAACGTTTGAGCCCATCCGCCGTTCCCAGCCAGGTGTCCCCCGTCTCAGGATCGTGCTCCACCACGGCGACGGCCTGAGTCACATCAAGCGCCCGCTGAAAACCAGGGGCGGTGTTCCACGCGTCGAGAGATCGCAATCCGGTGGGCGACCCCACGACGAATCGGCGCTTCCCATCAAAAGCCAGCGATTGGACGCGAATGGCGGCGGCACCTCCTCGGTCCTTTCGCGCACCGTACGAAGTCAGCTTGTAGCCATCAAACTGACGGAGCCCATCGGTGGTTCCTAGAGAGATCAGGCCCATTCCGTCTTCGGCGACGCTCAAGACACCGCCATGGGGAATGCCCTCCTCAGCGCCCAGGTTGGAGAAAATCAGGGCTTCTTCCCCAAGCGCACCATGGACGAGCCCGAGATGGAAAAAGACGGCAAGCGCCAACCGACCCGCGTCGACAAGGAGACCTGACCTCCAATGAGGCGCATCTCCGTCGGCGATTCGCATTGCTGAGATTTGCGGGTCCATTTGGTGATCGCTAGAGCCCGCCGCGACGCTAGCGACAGCTCGAATTGCCATCTTTTCGAACTGTTAATTGCTATTAACCATAAATACAATTATAAACACATTATTAAGAAATTTTATATTCCGCAAGCTCGACCATTCACATTGCAGTGATCCCGTCCACGAACTCCAGCAGCCCTTCACGCTCGCGCTCGTCCGGCTTCAGCCTTACGGAGCTTCTGATCGTGATCGCCATCATCGGGGTCACCACCCTGATCTCCGTGCCAATGATCACCAACCTCCTCTCGAAATCCAAAGAGACCCTTTCCCGGCAAAACGCCCAGCGAGCGGTGAGTGTATCCGGTCAGCTCTCGGCCATCGGTGTCGCCCATGTCCTGCCGGAATCCCTGGGCGGCGTGGAGGCGACGTTGCGGCTCCTTCGGCGAGGTATTTCCGTGCCGGACGGTCCGATGCAGGGAAAATACTTCACGGTGGGCGAGATCAGCGACGAGAACATCGCCTCGGCTTCGGTCTTCATGGAGATCGTCTTCGAGACCAAGGAACTCCAACTCGGCTACAACCCGAACGCCACGCCTTGATCCCTTGAGCGCCCCTGCCAGTGCCAGCGCCAGGCAGCCCCCTTCTGCAGAGGGACCAATGACGTATTCCACCGCCCATTGGGCGAAGAACTTCGGCTTATTCGCCCTGTTCATCCAGGTGTGGCTCGTGGTGCTCCACTACCGGCTGGCCCAGAGTGCCGATCTCGACGTTCGGGTGGTCGGCAGGGCGTTCGACCTGACGCGCGAGGCTACGATTCCAGGTGCCTTCGCCGCCGTCTTGGCCCTCGTTGCCGCCGCGCTTGCGGGCGTGATCTCGTCGTCTCTCCGCAATCGGGGTCACCCGCCCCGCCAGTGGCTCGGATGGCTCGGACTGACCTGTGTCTTCCTCCTCATCAGCATCGACGAAGTCGCCGCGATCCATGAACGCGTGAGCGCCATCACATCACATCCCTTCAGTTCATTCAAGACCTTCAGTACCCCAGCTATCCCTGGCACGTCATCGTGGCACCGTGGTTCGCCGTCGCCCTACTCGCTTGCCTCGTCTGCCTCTTTCGAGACTTCGAGCCCCGGCTCAAATTCACCGTCCTCGCGGCCCTCGCCTGCTACGCCATTTCGCAGGGACTGGACTTTGTGGAGGGATGGGAATTCCTCTCCCGGCAGCCGGACGCTCCCCCGCCAGCTTCGCTTCCGATGGTCGTCGAAGAATGCCTCGAGATGATTGGGACGACGCTATTCTGCCTCGCTTTTCTCCGCTTTCTCGCGGCGGAAATCGTGGGGCCTTCTTACAGCGTTGGCCTGAGTACGCGGGAACATTCGAGCGCCGTCGATACCCCTCTTTCTCATCGCTGAGAAAACATTCCAGAAAAACGATTCAAAAAACAATAATTGTTTGAAATTATCATAATTCAGCTTCATGCTGGTCCATCGTGCAATGAATCTTCAATAGCAAAGTCCTCTCCAACCCGCTCAGAACCATGAACCCACTCTTCATCAGAAGCCTCCGTTTCGCCATGATTGCTATCACAGGCATGCTCTTCGTTTGCGGCGTACCAGCAGTCAAGGCCGCTCACGGTCCTGGTTCCACCTATCGGCACCAAGATCAAAGCTGGATCTGGGAGTTGCTCGAGCGATGGTTCGGACGCGGCGAACGCGAGAAAGAGCGTCCCCCTCAGATCAACAATGGCAACCCGGTCCCAAACATTGCCAACGACGACGACTCCTCAAATTTCCTGAAAGCTCGGATCGCGGAAGAGGCGCAACAGGATCACGGCGCCAATTACGCGGAGGCCCTGCAATCCTACGAAAGCTATGCCGACCGGCTGGCGAAGACACTGGGCACGCTGACTCCGGGCGAGCAATCGGAAGTCTTCTACGGGCAATAGGCGCGCCTGGCCCATCCCAAGGGTCTCCTGCCGGTCGTTCCCACCGTACTGACGGCAAGCGAGACGCTTGCCCTACAAGAGCTGCCACTCTTTTCGGATCGGCTCATCGGCACGAGAGCAACCATCGCCGCGAGTTAAGAAATCCCTTGGCGAAGCGGAGTCCATCCGTTTTTCTCCCTCCATGCCCAAGCTTGCTGCCTTCCCCAAGGCCTTCATGACCGCCCTGTGCAAGACGGGGGAGATGAGCCTAGCTCAATGGATTGATCTGGCTTCCGACCTCGAGGTCGACGGTCTGGAATGGTACGCCGGGTTTCTCGAAATGGAGGATCGCACCCAGTGGGAGCCCCTGCGCCGACACGTCGAGTCCAAAGACATGGTGATCCCCATGCTCTGTTGTTCACCGGATTTCACCCATCCGGACGCCGGTTATCGAGAGGCCGAGATCGAGAAGGAGAAGCAGTGGATCGACATGGCGACCGCACTGGGGGCCTCCTACTGCCGGGTCTTGTCCGGCCAGCGGCGTCCCGAACTTTCCCGGGAGGAAGGCATTCGCTACGCGGCCGACTCCATCAAGGCCTGTCTCCCACACGCTCGAGAGCGCGGCGTCACCTTGATCCTCGAGAATCACTACAAGGACGATTTCTGGGATTATCCCGAGTTCGCCCAGATGGCGGACGTCTTCTGCGACTTGGTGGCGGCCATCGACGATCCGCACTTCGGGGTCAATTACGATCCGAGCAATACCATCCTGGCCGGCGAAGACCCGCTGGATCTCCTGCTGCGGGTTTCCCACCGCGTGAAGACGATGCATGCCAGCGATCGCTACCTGAGCGAGGGCACGATCGAGGATCTCCGTCGCGAGGAAGCCGGGGTCGAAGGGTATGCCAAGCGCCTACGGCACGGCCAGATCGGCGAGGGCCTGAACGATTACGACGCCATCTTCACCGAACTCAAACGGGTGGGCTTCGATAGTTGGATCAGCATCGAGGACGGTGTCGACGGGATGGATCAGCTGGCCCGCAGCGCTGAATTTCTTCGCCGCAAGATCGCCACCTACTGGCCGCAGTAGCCACCGTCGCTCTTGCGGTGATCAGGCCTGGATCCCCGTGAAATCGGTCTGCTGAGGCCGGCCCGGTCCAAAGGCGTGCACCTTGGCGCGGGAATTGCTAATTTAGATTCTGAGGCTTTATTGAGTCGGCTCAAGGCGCGCCATCGTAATCCGTTTGCGGGTCTAGAACCGCCGTGATACGGTCGAGCCCCCAGCTGCCCACAGCACCTCCTACTTTCAATGTCTGAAAACAACCCACTGAACCCCGACTCCCGTGATCAACGCGGGGACGGTAAGGACCCCAATTTCAACTGGCGCGGTCTCATTCTCCTCTCCATCGCGATGCTGCTCATTGCCGGGGCATTCTTCTACACCGGAGGGCGGGGTCGGCAGCAGGAACTCGGTTATCACGCCCTGATCCAGCTCCTGGAGCAGAGTGCCGACTCGCTGAACAACACCGGCGTCCAGGACCCGATTGTGCGGGAGCCTCAGCGGCGACTGAAGATCGTGATCGATTCCGCCACCGGGGAGAATTCGGTCGAAGGCTACTACCTCCCCCATGCCTTTGAGAAGGCGCCCGGCGTGGAGCAAAAGGGACTCAATGGCGGTGAAATGGGTTTTCGCACCACCGTCTTTCTGCCGTACGTGGCGGCGTCTAGTGAACTCTGGGACAAGTTCAAAGCCGCCCAGATCACACCGGAGCAACAGTTCCGCAAGAGCGTGTGGAACAATCCTCTGATGCATTTCCTCCCCATCTTTCTCGTCATCCTCCTGCTCTACTTCTTTTTCCGCCACCAGCTCCGCTCCGCCGGCCGCGGTGCGATGAATTTTGGCAAGAGCCGGGCCAAGATGATGGCGGTGGAGAAGAACAGCGTCACCTTCAAGGACGTCGCCGGCGTGGAGGAAGCCAAGGAAGAGGTCTGGGAATTGGTCGAGTTTCTCAAGGACCCCAAGAAGTTTCAGCGCCTCGGCGGGAACATCCCCAAGGGCGTCCTCATGGTCGGCCCTCCGGGCACGGGGAAAACTCTCCTCGCCCGGGCCATCGCCGGTGAAGCGGACGTCCCGTTCTTCAGCATCAGCGGCTCCGATTTCGTCGAGATGTTTGTCGGCGTGGGGGCCTCCCGCGTGCGTGACATGTTCGAACAGGGGAAGAAGAGCTCTCCCTGCCTCATCTTTATTGATGAGATCGACGCGGTCGGCCGACACCGCGGTCACGGTTTGGGCGGTGGACACGACGAGCGCGAGCAGACCCTGAACGCGCTTCTCGTCGAGATGGACGGCTTTGATACCCAGGAGGGCGTCATCATCATCGCGGCGACCAACCGCCCCGATGTCTTGGATCCCGCCCTCCTTCGGCCCGGGCGTTTCGATCGCCAGGTCACGGTCAATCTTCCGGACGTCAAAGGCCGCGAGCAGATCCTCAAGGTGCACGCCAAGAAGGTCAAGATGTCCGATACCGTCGATCTCGCCGTGGTGGCCCGGGGGACTCCGGGTTACTCCGGCGCCGAGCTGGCCAACGTGATCAACGAGGCCGCCCTCCTGGCCGCTCGAAAAGGGATGAAGGGGATCGGCATGGACGAGCTGGAAGAGGCCCGTGACAAGGTGCGCTGGGGCAAGGAGCGCCGCAGTTTGGCAATCAGTGAGAAGGAAAAGGAAGTGACCGCCTACCACGAGGCCGGACACGCCATCCTCATGATCATGCTGGAGAACACCGAGCCGCTGCACAAGGTGACCATCATTCCCCGCGGCCCCTACATGGGCGCCGCCATGTGGTTGCCCACGGAGGACAAGTACCAAACGCGCAAGCGCGAGATCCTGGATTCGTTGATCGTCGACATGGGAGGCCGCGTGGCTGAGGAAATCGTTTTTGGTGACGTCACCAGCGGTGCCAGCGGAGACATCCGCATGGCGACCAACCTGGCCAAGCGCATGGTGTGTGAATGGGGCATGAGCGAAGCCCTCGGCATGGTCGAATATGGCGACAACGAGGAGCACGTCTTTCTCGCCAAGGACATCTCCCGGCCTCGCAACTACAGCGAAGCCACCGCGCAGAAGATCGATCACGAGGTCAAGCGCCTCATCGATGAGGCCTACAACAAGGCCAAGCAGCTCCTGACCGATCATCGCGACAAACTCGAGGCCGTGGCCAAGGCCCTCTTGGAATTTGAGACGCTCGATGGGTCTCACATCGAAGAGATCGTGAAGCACGGGCAAATGCTCAATCCACCAACCAATCCGGAGCCCCCCGAGTTACCGCCGAAAACGGAGGAAGAGCCGCCCAGCTCGGAGAAGAAACCCTCCGTCGATGACGAACTTCCAGGTGGACTCACCAGCGCTCCAGCGGGCGCCTGAGGGACTAAAGTCCCTGTCACTTTCCCAGAATGTGGGAGGGACTTCAGTCCCTCGGCTGTTCTGTTAGTTCGGGTAATCTCCCCACGGTGAGGAGTAAACACCGGCCACATGAACGAAGGCGTCTCCTGTCGGACCGCGCATCCACTCCAAATCAAGCACGCCCATGGCCCAGCCCCCGTTCAAGTTGGCCAGCAGGCGCGTCCCAGCCCAAGATCCTTCCCTCACATAAACGTCCTTGATCCAGGGTTGCGCCACTAGGAGATCTTGGACCTCCAATCGAATGTAGCGCCCGTTCTCGGGAAAGGAAATCGAGGACACTTCGCTGGATCTCCGGAGCGCCACGTAATAGCGCGATCCCGGGGCACCCGAAGTCTCCAGAAACTCTGTTAGGGTTCGCTTCCAGCTTTGGTACAATTGCAAGGCATGGAGTTTGGCCACACCGCCTTTCATCTCCTCTCCCACCATGAACGTCAGCCGCTGCTCTCCGCGTCGACCGGCCGCCGCCATCGTCAAGTCGATGAGCCGCTTCGACTGCTCCTCGGACATTTCGGTCGGCTCGGGAAATCCCACCTCCTGAAGTGCCTCCTTGAGGAGCCCAAGATCCCGAAGACGAACCATCTCGTACTCCGGCTGATCGAAAATCTTCGCGCCGGTGGCATCAAAGATACGCACGTGAAGGTTGCTCCCTAACTGGGCCACGAGGACCAGTGAGCGGCCCACGTCCAAGAGATCATGGATGGCTTCGACACTCATGAAACGGAGGGAATAGGTCTTGGAGACGTGCGTGGTGAAAACGAATCGCTCCGTCTGCGGGATTCGGCGATAGTCGATGACCCGCACTTCGGCGCCCCGAAAAGCCTCGCGAGGGAACATCTTGAGGAAAGCCAAGGCCTCGCTGTTCGCCGGGATGCCGTCATCCACAAGATACGTCTGGGCAGTCTCCCACGTCTCGGCGGCGAAGAAGCCCTGGATGGCACGCTCGACCAAGCGATAGCTCTCCTTCGCCCGGCCATGGAGCACGCGTTCCGTCTGCTCGAGACTGGCCGCCAAAGGATCCAAGGCGGGCTGCTCCTCGAACGGGTCCTCCCGAGTCCAAAATCGGAGATCTGCCGGGTCGATGAACTCGAAATGAAGCGCCGCATAGAGCCCCCCGAGCAAGGGAATGATCACTCCGAAGACCACGGGCAAACAACGTTTCAGAAGCGATTCCGCCCGCCTTCGATTCTCCATGGAAACGGAGACCACCTGCCCATCGCTCGCTTCCTCCGGGAAGGGCACCCGCCGCATGCGTTCCGCGGTCTCCTGGCCCCTGGCATCCAGATCCCCCGCGGCGTGCCCCACGTAAAACTCCGGGGGCAGCTGCCGGCGCCTCTTGCGTTTCTTCACTCTCCGGCGCTCGATGGTCCGGTTGGGCGTCATCCTCCGAAAATTCAAATCCTGACGCCCATTCGAGCGCGCCTCGACCGTCCGGTTCAACTCCTCCACGGCCGAACTCCGGCTCGCTTCCGCCTCCTCCGGACCTGGCGAAGAGCCCCTCCCGTCAAAAGAAGCCGATTCCTCCCGCGCCGCCAGGTCATTCGCTCCCCAGCCCTCGGAATCCACGACCGGCTCACCGCCCGGATGAGCCTCGGTCAACTCGTGATCGACCGCCGGTCCCTGCCGGCCCTGCAAGTCAATCCAGGTCTGGCAGCGAGGGCATGGACCTCCCTCGAGATGGGCCAGCTCGGGGTCGATGGCCAACTCGCAGCCGCAGGCGCCGCAAAACACGTGCTGCATCGTCGTCAGCGGCGGCTCCTCCGTCTGCGCGGGAGACGACTTCGGACTCGGCCAGGCACCCTCGTCTTCTCGTTCCCAAGCCGAATCGCCGTTGGTTTCCGGGATGATGCTCTCCGGCACCGAGAGAAGGCGCGCCGGGAGGTGGGCCGCTGGTAGCGGCGCCGCGATCTGCTCCCCGCAGAGCGGGCACGGCCCTTCCACGCCTGCCAGCGCGGCCGAGATACTCAGCTCTTGATGACAGGCCGGACAGCCAAACTGCAAGGCAGCCGCCGATGACGTTACCTCTGATTGCTGGTTAGCCAGAGCCATGTTCTCTTTCTTCTATCTCTTTATTACTAAGAAATGAACGATTTTCTCTGCTTTCCCACCGCAGACTCGTCCATGGAGCGCCACAATCGGTGAGCTGAGATCAAAGAGTGGGAAAAACACCATGTAGCGTCGAATAGTCCTTGCTCCCGGATTCGAGACCGGGTGATAGTCCATTGGCTGTCTTCCATTCCCGGTCGTCAGCCCCTATATGATGATAACCGCCCCTCCGGGGCATTCAAAAAGAACCCGCATTCATAAAATAACCTATGAAAACACACCTCAGAAACGATCGGGGCTTCACCCTGATCGAGTTGTTGGTGGTGATCACGATCATCGCGATTCTCGCGACGGTCGCCACCCCCATGATCGGTAAAGCGAGGGTCAGCGCCCGCATGATCCCCGCCACGAAGAACGTTCAGAGTATCCTGACGTCGATGACGCTCTATTCTGGTGATTACGGCGGCCTCTATCCCGAGGGCACCGGCAATTCCAACGTGGCGCTTCGTCAGCTGTTTCCGGACTCCTGCAACGTGGAGAAGATCTTCTACATCCAAGGCGACCGCACGTTCTGCGATCCCACCACGCCTCCCGACGAGCAGTATGGTGAAGCCAATGGTGAGATGAACGGCCAGGCGCTCGAAGCTGGCGAAAACCACTGGGCCTACGTCAGCGGATTGACCGATTCGAACAAGCCAAGCACGCCTGTGCTGGCCGATGGTTTCACCGACGGCATCGGTCGTTACGAAGACAAGAATCACGTTTGGGCACAGCCTAACAAGGCCATTGTCGGTTTCCTCGACGGTTCGGCCAGCGCCTTGAAGCTGCGCAACGGTGAGCCTCAGGCCCCGCAGGGCGGAAACTACTTCGAGATCCCGGACATCATCGATGACGAGAACGTCGAGGTCCTGAATCCCCTCAAGCGGATGCGCCCCGGCGCCTAAGACTGAGGGTTTTCCTCCTCTAAGATTCAATCGAGCAGGCCGAGGTGGTGCACCCATCTCGGCCTGTGTGTTTTCCAGATCCACTCGACAGCCAGAGTCCAGCCTCCTAGCATGGCGCGATGAAGCAGCATTTAACCCCCCTTGCCACCACCCTCACCTTCCTCGTCGCGGCTGGCGTCGTCGGTTGGGTGCTGGCTGCGGAAAAGAAGACCGGACTCACCTTCCGCGTCCAGGCCTTGCACCAGGACAACAACGAGGGCTGCGACGTGGGTGATATTGACAACGACGGCCATCTCGATGTCGTCGCGGGGGAGAATTGGTACCCCGGGCCCAAGCTGGAAGAGAAGCGGCGGCTCCGCAAATTGCTGCCCTTCGGCAAGGACTACCTGCAGAACAACGGCGATCATCTCTACGATGTGAACGGCGACGGGTGGCTCGATGTCGTCGCGGGCGAGTTCACCACCACCCGTGTCCACTGGTTTCAAAACCCCGGACTCGCCGGACTCGCGGACCCCGGACTCTGGGAGATCCACGTCCTCAAGGACACGGAGACGAACCAGAATGAAATGACCTTTCTCCACGACATCGATGGCGATGGCCAAGTGGAGTACTTCGAGAACAGCTGGAACGACAAGAACCCCATGCTGGTGTGGCGTTTCGCCACCGGCGACGAGGGCGAGCCGAGCCTAACAAAGCACGTGATCAGTGCGGAGGGCAACGGCCATGGCATGGGCTTCGGCGACGTCAATGGAGACGGCCGCCAGGATATCGTTTTCAAGAACGGGTGGTACGAATGCCCCGAGAGTGGACCCTTCTCCGGGACCTGGCCCTATCATCCTGACTTCACCCTGCCCCACGCGAGTTGCCCCATCTTCGTTCTCGATCTCAACGCCGACGGGCGCAAGGACCTCATCTGGGCGGACGGCCACAATTACGGACTCTACTGGGAGGAGCAGCGGCCGCCCAGCGCCAACGGCGAAACCCAGTGGCGTCAGCATCTCATCGACAAGCGCTTTGCCCAGGGTCATGCCCTGGCATGGGAGGATATCGACAACGACGGTGCTCCCGAACTCATTACCGGCAAACGCTACTACGCGCATTCCGGACGCGATCCCGGTGCCGAGGACCCCGTGGTCATTCATTATTACGATTTCAATCCGAAGACCCTGGCCTTCGCCAAGCGGCCCATTTCCTCAGGCGCCCCGGGCAAGGGCCCCGGCACGGGCCTGCAGATCCGGGTCCGCGATCTCGACGCCAACGGCTGGCGCGACATCGTCGTCTCGGGAAAGTCCGGGACCCACGTGCTGTGGAACGAAGGCTTCTAACAGAGCACGCACGCACCCACACCGCCTAACTAGCGAACACTCGCCTCGCGATGGCACAGAGCACGGAGAAACAGTTAGCCGTCCTCCTCTTCACGGACATCGTGAACTCCGTGGCGCTGCAACACCGGCTGGGAACCGATGCCTACACGCGCTACATTGCGCGCCACGATCAGATTTTCAAAACCTGTCTCAATCACGTCCGCGGCGCCCGCATTCTCAACGAGACCGGTGACGGCTTTCTCGTCAAATTTCGTTCGGCGAGTGACGCCGTGGAAACCGCCCTGCGGCTCCAGTTTTTCCTCCGTGATGAGGTCTGCGAGGGCGAGCCCATGGGCCTCCGGATCGGCCTCCACATGGGTGAGGTGGCCGAGATGAAAGAGGAGAACACCGGCGAGACCAGGGCCGTCGGCATGGCCATCAATCTCTGCGCCCGGATCATGGATCTGGCTGAGGACGGCCAGATCCTCCTCACGCGGGCTGTGTTCGACGAGGCCCGGCAATACACGCGCAAGCATCCCACCCTCGATGCCGTCGATCCCGAAACGCTCCCGCCCTTGCAATGGCCTGCGCACGGCCGCTATCTCTTCAAGGGCACCGAGGAACCCATGGACATCTACGAGGTCGGGGCCCTCGGCTGGGCACCCCTGAAGCCGCCGGAGGACAGCGCCAAGGCCAAGCGCGCCGTCGCCGCCGATGAAGAAGCCACTCTCGGATGGCGACCCGGGGCGGGCTTGCCCATTCCTCGCCATGAAAAATGGGGACTCACGGAGAAGCTTGGTCACGGTGGTTTTGGCGAGGTTTGGCTCGCGACCCATTCTGAAACCAAAGTCCAACGCGTCTTCAAGTTCTGTTTTGATCCGGAACGCCTCCGTTCCTTCAAGCGGGAACTGACCCTCTTCCGGCTGCTCCAGGACGCGCTCGGACGACGGGACGACATCGCTGCACTCTACGATGTTTCCGTGGAATCCCCACCGTTCTATCTCGAGAGCGAGTACATCAGCACCGGAAACCTCTCACTCTGGGCCAAATCCCAAGGCGGCATCGCCTCGGTGGCCCTGGAAACCAAGATCGATCTCATGGCGCGGACGGCGCGCGCCCTGGCGGCGGCGCATTCCGTGGGGATCATCCACAAAGACATCAAGCCCTCGAACATTCTCATTCACGTCGAGAACGGCCGCCCCTCTCCCAGAATCGCCGATTTCGGAATTGGCACCCTCTCCGACGCGGCCAACCTGAACGACCACAACATCACCCAGATGGGATTCACCGAGTCCATCGGGATCGAGAGCGACGGCAGCGGGACCAGCGGCACTCAGCTCTACATGGCACCGGAATACCTCGTGGGAGCGCCCTCGAGTCCCCGGGGCGACATCTATTCACTGGGCGTGATGCTCTACCAGGTCATCGCCGGGGACCTCACCAAACCCATCGGCTCAGGCTGGCAACGCGACATCGCCGACCCCCTGCTTCGCGACGACATCCTTCGGTGTGTCGACGTCGATCCGGAACTCCGCTTTGAAGACGCCACCGAGCTGGCCCACGCCTTGGAGAATCTCGAATCCCGTCGCGAGACGCTGCGCCTTCAAGAAGAGGAGATCGCGTCCCGCGCCGCACGGGAGCGTCAGGCGGAGAAACGCCGTCGCCTGCTGACACTGGGCGCCGTGGGCTTGTTAGGCCTCCTGGGGATCATGGCCACCTTGTTCAAGGGACTGCAAGAGCAGCGCGAGGGCCGTGAAGAACAACGTCTCCTCAAGGAACAAGCGAAGATCATGGCCGGCCAGGCCGACTATTTTCTGGCGAGCGAACACTTGAAACAGGGTGAGGCGGGCAAAGCCGTGGCCCATCTGGCACGCGCGCTACGGAGCAATCCGAAACACGAGGAGGCCACCCGGCGGCTCACCGCGACCCTGGCCCACCACGTGTTTCCCCAACGGCTCTATCCCCCCATTGG
>JANQJH010000300.1 GCA_028281705.1 Verrucomicrobiales bacterium | reverse complement strand
CGACGAAAGACACCGATTTGCAGTCGCTCTCATCGGTCGACTACGATGGGGACGGCAAACTCGATCTCTATCTCTGCGTGGATTCGTCGGACTGGGCGGCGCGCCAAGGCGAGGATGCTCCTGCCTTCGTCTATCATGATGCCAACGATGGGGGGGAGAATCGCCTCTGGCGGAATGCCATCGCCGAATCCGGTCATTGGTCTTTCACGGATGCGACGGCGGAGGCCGGGCTGGAGAAACACAATCGCCGGCATAGTTTGGCGGCTTCCTGGGAGGACGTGGATGACGATGGCGACCAGGATCTTTACGTGGCGAACGACTACGGTCAGAACTGTCTCTATCTCAATGATGGCGGACGTTTTGAGGAAGTTGCTAGTCAGTTAGGCGTGGTGGATTACGGGTCGGGCATGTCCGTCGCCTGGGGAGATCCCAATCGCGATGGACGGAGTGACCTCTATGTGGGAAACATGTTTTCCGCCGCGGGAAACCGCCTCGTACGGCAGGCGGGCTTTCTCGAGCGGAGCGACTCGGAGACTCGCGCGCTCTATCCTCGTTTCGCCAAGGGCAACAGCCTTTTTCTCCAAGGAGAGAATGGATTTGAAGAGGTCGCCGAGGCCGCGGGGGTGGCCATGGGGCGGTGGGCCTGGAGTTCGGTCTTTGCCGACATCAATAACGATGGATGGGAGGATCTCCTGGTGGCCAATGGCTACATCACCGGCGGCGATTCGGGTGATTTGTGAAGTTTCTTTTGGCGGCAGGTCGGGTCGCACGGAAACGTCCTTCTCAGTGGGAATGCGAGTGGCGATGAACGCCGCCGCAGTTTTCTTTCGGTGGTGCGCCAGGGACGGTCATTCAGCGGGCACGAGAGGCACTGTGCCTTTCTCAATCAGCGTGGCAAGGGATTCGTCTCCGTCTCTGCCCTGAGTGGTTTTGACTTTGAGGATGACGGTCGCGGCTTGGGGCTGACGGATTGGGATCGCGATGGTGATCTCGATGTGTGGCTTTCCAATCGGAACGGCCCTCAGGTGCGTTTCCTGGAGAATGAGCGCTCCGCCGGGACCTCGGGAAATTACCTTGCCCTCCGTTTGTTAGGCACAAAGTGCAATCGCGACGCCATCGGCGCCCGCGTGGTCGTCGTCGACGAATCTGGGGGCGGCTCGCACCAGAGGAGAACGCTGCGGGCGGGTGGCGGTTTTCTCTCACAGTCTTCCAAGTGGCTTCACTTCGGATTGGGTGAGTCCGATCGGCCCGTCGAGATTTCCGTGCGTTGGCCGGACGGTACCCGGTCTTCGTTCCAGGGGGTCGCCCCGAACAGGCGTTACCTCCTCGTCCAGGGAGAAGATCCTGTCGAGGCGGTGTCGTCTGAGGTGGAAACAGGAGAGCGAGAGTCGACAGCGCAGGCTGGAGCTGCGGGGCGTCGTCATGGTGTCTCGGCAGTGTTCCTCTCGTCCAGAGTGCCTTTGCCCCCGGTGCTCTACCGGGATGGCGCGGGCAAGAGTCGCCGGGCGGCTGATCCCAGCGCGAACCAGCCGACCTTGATCGTGCTTTGGGCCAGTTGGTGTCCTTCGTGCCGGGAGGAACTGGCGGCGCTGGCGGATGCCCGCGCCCAGCTGGCGGCGGTCGGTATCCAGGTGGTGGCCTTGGCCGTTGATCACCTGGCGCATGATGCCGGTCCCTCGAGTGCGGCGGATGCGCTGGCCTTGGCGCGCGAGTGGAAACTGCCCTTCGCGGTGGGGAGTGCGCTCGAATCCGTTCCGGTGGTCTTTGATGCGGTGATGCGTCATGTCTTCGACCGGCACACACCGTTTCAGGTGCCGGTCAGTTTTTTGGTTGATCGGGCCGGGGAGGTCGCCGCCATTCACCGCGGCTCCGTTGGCCTGGGGCGATTGCTGGAGGACGCGGACAAGCTCGATCTTGCGGGCGAATCCCGTCGAGCCGCTTCCGTGCCTTTCCCGGGAAAATGGGTGGCGCCCCTCCGGCATCTGCATCCGGTGGATGTGGCGCTCCATTTGGTGGCCGAGGGGGCTTCGGATGATGTGAGTCTGGCTTACTATTCCGAACACGCACGACTCCTGGCCGGCCATGTGAGGAGTCCTGAATTGCTCGTTCAGTTAGGCGCGGCCCTGGAGCGAAAACAGCGCGATCGCGATGCCCTGGAATTTTATCGAGGGGCGATGGAGCATCGTTCCGCATCGAGGGAAGCGAGCAGCCGGTATGCCGTCTTGTTAGCCACGACACCGGATCCGGCGTTGCGCGATGTGACGGCAGCTCATGCCGTGGCCCAAGCGGCGGTGGAGCGTTCACGCCGCTCGAGTCCAGAGGCGCTCTTTGCCCTGAGCGTGACCGAGGGAGAACAGGGCTTCTTCTTCTCGGCCGGTCAAGCGGCCGAGGAAGCGCTCGGTCTGATCTCCGGAGCGGATGGGGGGACGGATGGATTAGAAGACGTCTTGCGCGCTTGTCTCAAGAATTACACCGCGAAGAAGGTCTTTCGGACGGCGCATGGCTTGAGTTGGTGAGGAGCGAGATTGGCCCATGCGATTCCACGGATCATGGTGGCATTGAGATGTGAATCGGGTTGACATCAGTGTGAAATCTATCGGAGAACGGGGAGGGTGGAAATGATATGAACGAAGCCCGGTCTACTTTGTTACCTGATTTGCAATGAGCTTGGCTGTTTCCATCCCCGTGGCGATTTCTGCCATCGAGGCCCTGTTGAAGTACCGCGGCAAGGTGGATGAGATCCTCGCGCTGAAGGAGGCCTCGGCGGAGATTCCCTTTCACCTGCCACCGGCGCCCTTCAGTTTTTCGGATCACAAGGCCGCGCTGATGGCCTTCTTTGACAGCGACGACGGCAAGCTGATTCTCGAGCTTCGCAATTTGGCGGTGGACTATGCGGAACTGAAGGCGTCGCCCGGCTCGGCTCCCCTAGCGCTGCAACAACAATTCGTCCAGCTCTACTATGAGGCCTCCGATACCACGCCCGTCGTGATGGGCCCCAACTCGGAGGCGCGAAGTGTGAAGGCGGATGGGCAGATGCGGCTCAGCTATTACGTCGTGGCCTCGTATCGCCTATCCCGCAACCCGACGTTGGCGAGACTACTTCTGGCCTCGGCCGACACGCTTCTGGAAGTGGGCGGCGCCAACGCCGGACTCTTCATTTCGAATCCGAAGACGCGGGTGATCGTTTCCAGCCTCATCAGCGAGTTTGCCGGCAAGGCGGACTTTGATGACGAGAGCGCGGAAGTGATTTTCAAGAACTTGCTCCGCTCCGCTGTCGTGGCGGCCATGGACCATCAGGAAGCGCTCCCCGAAGTGCCCGCCCTGGTGCCGCTCTTCGGGGCACTAGCTGATCTTCGGGAGCAGAATGGGGACGAGTTTGTCGCCCAGATTCTGACCAAGCAGGGCTTCCAGACGCTGGTGGGAACCTATCTCACCAAGGCCGCGGACGATCCGTCGTTCATGGCGGGAGACGGGCCGTTTCGCGAGGTTCTCAGTGCCACGCTGAAGGATCTCGGGGCCAATTTCACAGAGGTCTTCAATGATCCCAAGGCGCTCTTTGGCGTGCTCGAAGTCGCCGTCACGAGTGCGGCGGGTCAGGCCCGTCAAGTCCTGACGAAGAAGCTGGCGGGAAAGCCCCTGCTCGCCGTGGTGCTCAATTCCGTCTTGCAGGAAGTCGAGACCCGCGGCCA
>JANQJH010000276.1 GCA_028281705.1 Verrucomicrobiales bacterium | reverse complement strand
CGAAAGGTCGGGGATGAGACCGCGGATCGCGGGCGTAATCGAGAAGTTCCGTGATAATGCGATCCGCCCGAGTGAGCCCGCGCCGAATCTCATCGTGGCTGTCCAGGATTTCGTCGTCAGCGTTCTCGGAAGTCTGCTCCAAATAGTAAGCCGCGTTTCTCACGATGCCCAACGGATTGCGGATCTCATGAGCCACACTGCCGGCCAACTGCCCCAAGGTGGCCAGGCGCTCCTTCCTCACCAAGGCCTCCTGGGCATCTTCGAGAGCCTGCGTGCGCTCCTTCACCAGATCTTCCAGCTGTTCGTTCAGCTTCTGCAGGGCCTGTTCGGATCGCTTGCGATCCGTGATATCCCGCACAATGCCAGTGAAGAGGCGCTCGTTGGTCAAACGCAACTCCGCCACGGACAAATCCAGTGGAAATACCGTCCCATCCTTCCGCCGTCCCATGACCTCCCGCCCAATCCCAATGATCTTTCTCTTACCCGTCTCGAGGTAGCCTTTGACGTAACCGTCGTGCTCTTCACGATAGGGTGAGGGCATGAGCACCGAGACGTTCTCGCCCACCAACTCCTCCTGGGAATACCCAAACATCGCTTCCGCCGCAGGATTGACCTCCTGGATGCGCCGGTCTTCGCCCATGGTGATGACCCCTTCCACCGCATTCTGAAAGAGCGTTCGATGCCGTTCCTCACTCTCCTCCAGAGCCGCCTGGTGCTTCCTGATATCTGCCACCATGGCATCGAGAGAGCGGCCGAGGAGCGCAATCTCGTCGCTCCCCACCACACCGGTCTGCGCCGTGAAGTCACCCGCCGCCAGCCGATCTGCGGCACGAGCGATGCGGGCCAGGCGCCGGGTGAACATTTGATGCAATAAGAAACTCGCCAAGACCGCCAGCGCCACGAGCAACAAGCCCATCTGCCCCGTCTGCCGGCGGGCACTACGCAAGGCCTGCCATTTGAGTTCGCTGAGATCACGGGCCAACAGAACCAACCCCATTTCCTCCGGCTCGGGATCACCTTCATGACTGCCGATGAACACCGGATACAATCCAGCCACCAAGTTCCTCCTCTTGTCAGACGTCACCTGCCCAGTCATCGTGGCACGCACCCTTTCTAACATCGCATCATCATAGAGGGCCGATCCTCGCAGTGACACAGGAATCACCGCTCGTATATCCTGGCCAACCTGTGTTCGGATAGCCGAGGCCGCGACCACATTGTCCTGGTCCACCAAGACGGCGAGAATCCCGTGAGAATCGGCGCCAAACGCGATCAACTGCTCCTGCATCCAGACGGTATCCTGCCGCCGGGCCGCTTCCTCCAACGCGGCCCTGAGCCGAACGAGGTCCAACTCGAGGTCGCGGGCGCCCTCCCGTTCCAGTTCTTCCTCCACCGCCCGCCGGTGCCCCACATATCCCAACAAGCCGACGAGGCCGATGAAAAGCGTCATCGTCAGGGGGACCAGGACGGTCAAGGGGATCGTGCCGGCCAAGCCCGCAAAACGTTGTTTCAATGCTTCCTTCCCAGACATGGTTTCCTACTCACTTACGGTCCGAACCCAAACGCGGCATACCCCTCTCGCGCCTCCACACCACGCCAGATGAACGCGCGATCCAAGGAAAACAAGTCACGATCGTTTTCATTTCTCAGACGGACATCGTCAATTCCCGTCCAATACCGCCACTCGGCTCCACCGCCGTCGAGCAGGAAATAGGTCTGGTAACGCTCATCCCCAGGCTGAGCATCACCCCGCCAAAGCTGGATCTGATCGGCCAGCACGGGATCCGCGCTCCCGGTGAACCCGCGCTCCACCGTCAATCCTCGCCCCGCCGGCGAGGTGTCAAAAGCATGGGGAGAAGCCACCAGTTGATAGCCTTCATCGTAGCGCTGAACAAAGCCCGTCGTCCGCACCTGTCCCGTGACCAGGAGGCTCAAGGGACCGGCACCCTGAGGCCGTTGGACGAAGCAGCCCACCCCTGGCGGAATCACCAAATCGGTGGCCGGCTTCAGGACCGCATCCGCAACGGACGTCCAATACCCGCTGCCATTCCTCTTCAGCGGGAAGTAGCGGTCATAGCGGCCGTTCACGAGGAACAGAACGCGATCGCTGGTGTCACTGTCATGCCCTCCTCGAAAAAGGTCGATGGGATAGGCTTCTCCTAGTGTCCGATGCGCGCGGACCACGAAAGGAGCGCCGACCACGCCCTCCATGGGCAACGGTCTCAACGTGCTCCTCCCGGCCAGGGTGTCCAAGGCCACCACCTCATCGTTTGACTGGGACTCCCTCAGTTCAATCCGATGGCCCTCCAGGGCACCGCCGGTAAACTCGAGATAATGGGCGCGCTCATCATTCGATGATCCCACGGCGGCCAAGAGCCCGCCAGAGGTTGCCACGACAGCCTCACCCACCACCCCGGCCACCCTGCTGGCAAACACGGCGTCCCTATTCAGGCTCAATCCATGCGTCTGGAATCCTTCGTCGAAGGTCGTCCGATACCAGCCATAAACGGGGCTCGTCGTCTCCCGAGCCCAAGCGTGCTGCCTCATCCTGAGTCTAACAAAACCGCGCTCCGTTCCGGAGGGCAAATGGCGATCGATCTCCTCGTAGCGCACCCGCTCCCAACGGCCGTCCGCCTCTACCTGCGTATTCCCGCCTTCCACCACCACCCACTCGCGATAGTCAGCGCTCAACTCCAGGGTGTAGCCCACATCCTCCAACTGCGCCGGCCGCCGATAGGAGAGATCCACCCGCCGCCCATCAGCCGATCTCATTAATCGAAGCCCAGTCTCGTGCATCGCCCCGCTACCGGGGTCACTACTCAAAGCATATTCCGCCACCGCGTCGAGCAGGTCACCATCTCCGTTGTCATCTCCGCCGTAGACCCCGTAGAGTCCCGGTGGAGCCGTCCCCCCATCGCCGCTCGATTCTCCCACACCGTAAACTTCTACCTCGGCCAGATTGAGGTAGCCGGATCCCGTGCGCTGAATTCTCACAAAACGCCCAGACCGCCCCACCTCGAGGCGCCGCACCGGCATTGGCGCCTCCGCCACGAGGTAGGCGCTCACCCCTAACTGCTGCCGTGTCCTCTCCAGCTCATGCGAGTCAAACGGGATCGCACTGACAAACACATAGGCGGACTCCAGACGGCTCGCCCCGCTGTCGGTGCGGTTCCAGATGAGAAGATGACTGATCTCGCGCACTTCTCCCA
Organism: Verrucomicrobiales bacterium; assembly: GCA_028281705.1. Classification (GTDB taxonomy): domain Bacteria; phylum Verrucomicrobiota; class Verrucomicrobiia; order Verrucomicrobiales; family DEV007; genus JAACDM01. The sequence continues at coordinate 6,351 of JANQJH010000276.1, read as the reverse complement.
GGTCCACTTCCCACCAACCCTGCGCCTCTCGATGCGTGTGGCTCACGCTGCCATGACGCCAGTCCCCATCTCGATTCCCATCCCGAGCCAGATCCGCGCCAAAAGCCTCCGCCAAGACCGATGACTGGGCCGCCGAAGCCTCTGGCAGGGAAGCAAAATTCATCACCGGCGGATCGGCTCGGACAATCGAGGCATCCGTTTCGTACTCTGCCAGGACCGTCGATTCCTCGCCGTCCCATCCCTCCGGAAGCAGGCGGACGACCCAGGCATAGCCATCCCCGGGCCGCAGTTCTCCTCCGAGACCAAGGGTGAACCCCTCTCGCCCCAGACCGGGATCCACCACAGTCAAGCCATGGGCCACCACCCGCCGCCCTGCCAAGAGATCAAGCAGCCACACGCCCAGATGGCGGCGCTCCTCCACCCGGTAGTCCACCAAAACGGAGGCCGTCTCCGCCGCACGCAAACTCGCCGGCACCTCCACTCCGAGAAGCGCCTCACTCGACGGCGCCCCGTACTCAAAATCGTCGACCTGCATCAGGTAGGCCGCCAGCGCATGCCTCTCGGAGGACGTGAGCACCACATCCTCGTGTGCCGCGATGGCCTCGGCAATCGTCGCTGCGGAGCCGTCGTGAAGGTAGGGCGCGCCGTTCCACAGTCCTCTCAGGGTCGGCGTGTCAATGCCAGTGAGAATCCGGCCCAGGCGACGTCCGCTGTGCGGCTTGATCGTCCCGATGTCGTGGAGCACGCCGGGCGCACTATCCGTAAATCGCGAGCCGGCATGACATTCCCCACACTTTTTCAAGCGAAAAAGCTCTCTTCCCGCCAGGGCCTCGGACGTCAGGCCGCCACCGGCCAGCCGATACGGACTAAGCAGGGTGTCGTCTAGTGAACCAACGTAGGCCGCCAGGGCATCCAGTTCAACCGATCGTCCCGCGTTGAAAGCCTCCAGGGGAAGATGCGGCTCACCCGCAGGCAAGAGCCCGCGTCCGAACGCCAGTTGGCGAATCTGACCTTCGAAATCCTGGACCTCGTCAAAATTGGCCGACCAGTGGAGCGGTCCGTGAGCCGTGCCCCCGCGGCCACGAAGATCGATCGTATTTCGCAGCCCCTCGCCAAACCCTGTCAGGTCCCAGACACGGCCATCATGACCACCCTCGCTATGGCACGAAGCGCATGAGAGGTAGCTTTCGCGAGACAGCCGTCTGTCTCGGGCGTCATAGAAGAGCTGCTTCCCTAACAACACCTGAGGTGCGAGATTTTCCTCCGCCACCAGGGAGTAGACCGGCCCCTCCACCACCTCCTGGAGGCCGTGGTCGACGACCGGACTCACGTCATGCACCGAGACCGTCCGATCCATGAAATTGTGCACAAAGAGCGTTCTTCCCTGAGGCGACATGGCCAAGCCCTGGGGCGCCCGCCCGACATCGAAGCGAAACAGTTCCCGTTCCCCATAGGCATCGATCACCGCCACCTCCCGGCTCCCTTGCAGAGCGACAAACACATAGAGCCCGTTTGGACCGAACAACGCCGTGCTGGGAACGGCGGCATCATCGTGATCGATGCGAGAGCCTCCATCCTCCGCTGCGGAATGCAAATCGATGCGCGATGTCACCGCCCTCACCGAACTCTCATACGTCAGGTCACGGCCATCACGCAGCTTGCCCCGCAACACATTGTCCTGCTTCGAAGGAACCCAGGCCATGTCACCCGCCGGTGAGAGGCAGGCCGGCCCCAGATAGTTAGGCAATCCACGGCCGCCGCCGCCCGAATCGGGGACTTCGCTGACCCGTAACGAGATCTTCTTCTTCAGAGAGAGAGGAGACGTGCCGAGAACTCTCACCATGGCGGGAGACGCGAGCACGCTCGGTGCCGCCGTATGCTCTCCCGGCAGCCGCGGCGTGATGAACGTCGAAACAAAAAGCTCGGCCCCGTCTCCGGTAATCGATAGGTGTCTGGGATTCGCTCCCACGTCGATTCGCGCCCGCTCCCTCCCCGTGGGCCCGTCAATCTGCGCCACCTCGCCCAAGCCTTCCAGCGCGACATAGCCATAGGTCCCCGCGGCATCAAACACCAGGCCGTGCGGAGCACTTCCACGGGGCAAGGCGATCGGCGGCAAGAACTGCCAATCACTCGTGCGAATCCGCGAAATACTGGAACCACGCTTGTTCACCACCCACACCACCGAATCGCTTCCCTGCAGCGCCAGACTGCGAGGCTCGCCCTCCACACCGATCTCAGCCAACTTCGTTCCGCTAACAACGTCGATGACACTCACGGAATCATTGTCCGGATTGACGCTCCAGAGACGGTCATTGCCCGCTCGCTTCTCGTAGATGACGCTCTGCGAGACACTCGGACGATCGCCTAACAAGACCGGCGCCACATTCTGCACAAAGCTCGCCTCCAATTCGACCCCGGTATCGTCCGTCGCCATGAACCTGACGAAATAACGTCCAGGCTGTTCAAACCGATGCCTCGTCTGGGGCGAGGACGACCAGGCGGAATCCCCCCCATCATCCCCAAAGTTCCAGCGGTAGCGTGGGCGCGTGCCGCCAAATGTCTGCCCGGAGAAGGACGCGGACTGCCCCACGACGAGCGGACGCGAAGTGATCGGCGCCATCCGGAGCGGCGGGTTGACGGTCCAGGTGAACGATTGCGAGACCGTGATGCTGCGGTCAGAAACACTCACCGTGACCTCATGCACGCCCGGCCTAACCACAGTACCATGAATCAGGCCGGTCGCCGGATCCATCTCGAGCGACTCAGGCAAACCGGTGACGGCATACGTCAGTGGATCCCCATCGGCGTCAACCGCCTCCACCCGCAAGGCCACGACAGCTTCCACGGGATGCGCCTGATCCGCCATCGCAGCGAGCTGCGGAGGTGCATTCGGGAGTATGGGATCATCGGGCTCCGCATCCCGCGTGGAAAAGCGAAAAAAGAGCTCCCCGGCATGGCCGGCGCCCGCCATCCCCAGGCGGCGTGCGGACTCATAGACAGGCATCCCGATCACGCCATCGGTGTCGCTTCCGAGTTCCGTCGCCCTCGCCCAGGCAGAATCATCAAAGCCCGGCATGTTCCACCCATCCACGGCCTCACTCGAAACCCGCCATTGCCCACTGGTGACAAAGGGCTCCCCATCGATGAGAAAACTCCCCACCACCGCATTTTCCCCGCCCCGCCGTACTCGAAATGCCATCGTCGTCTCCTCATGCGCGGCAAAGGAAGCATGATAGGCACGGTTGGATTCCGTCCCAATCGCGACCAAGCGCCCATCGATGAACAGTTCAAAATCCCCATCGGCCGCCACCATGGCCTCCCCCTGCGGCTCCACATGGCGCAGATTCCGTTCCGGGACGACTTGCCGAGAAATGCCCGGCCCCGACCACAGAAGCCTGGCCTGGGCCGCGGAGGACTCCTCGAAATAATCCATTCTCACCCTGACAGGGTCACCGGCGGACAGATGGATCTCTCCACTCGCTTCAAATGAGATCGGGCTTGCCCATTGGTCGATCAATTGCCGGTCGGCAACCCAGAGCCTCACGCCGTCATTCGCCTCGGTGAAAAACGTGTATTGCCCGCTTACCTCAGGCACGATCCACCCCTCCCAGCGGACGGAATACCCGTCGTCGCCTAACAACGCCGCGTCGGGCCCCCCGTGCTCGAAATCAAAATCGATCTGGGGATCAATCCGCTCGAACCGCTTGGCCGTGAGATCTAGGCCATCGAAATAGGTAGCCCGCAATCCGCTCAGCGCCCCGCGCCCCGTTTGCATCACGCGAAAGATCTGCGCCTCGGAATACACGCCATCGGCATCGATCCCAAAGAGCATCCAGTAGCCTGGCATCATCACGTTCGGATTGGGATGCGCCACCAGCCGGTAACGGCCCGCGGACTCCTCGGCAAATGGCAAGTTCAGATAGCGCTGGTCGGTCGAGAGTCCATGGGTCGTGGCAATCAGCCGAATGGCGGCGAACTTCGCCATTCCGCCACTCGCTTCTACCAAAAAGGTGGAGCCACAGGTCACGTTGCCCGGCACCTGAGAGAGCACCGGCCTCTGCGCCGGTTGTCCGTTGCCGCGAAACAAGGCCGGCGGTGTGAAAATCTGAGCATCCTGATGGTTCGCCGGATGATCCTCCACATGGGAGGAATAGCCGCCGCCGCCAAGAAAAACCCTTCCATCCGCCAGGAGGATCCCCACCGAATGATAATTCCTCGGAACCGCCATGTCCGCCACTTCCCGCCACGTGCCGCTCGCAGGATTCCACACCTCCGGGGTCAGAACAGTGCCCACGTCGCTAAACTTGTGCCCCATCGTAGTCCCCCCGGCAATCAAGACCTCGCCCGTGGGCAAGACCACCGCATTGGAAAACCGCCGCGCATATTTCATCGGGGCCACCTCCTTCACGCTCGGCGGATCCGTATTCAGATCCACCGTGTAACAGAGACTTGTACTGCCACCATTCACCCCCGAAGCACCGCCGGCAATGAGGATCTTTCCCGACGCATACATCGTGATGCCGGCATGCTTCGGGTAGTGCTCATTGGGCACGCGCAAGCCGGTGGAAATCCGCGAACCATTGCCCTCGGGACTCACCCAGTGCATCGTCTCCGTCGGCCCGAAGTGAAAGAGCTGCCCGCTCGGGGCGACAAAGAGATAGGGCCACCACTCCGATTCAAAACCGTCGGCCCCCGAGACCGGCTGCCAGTTGATGCCGTTCAACCGATTCCAAACCCGATCCGCCACGGAGAATCGCTCCGCTGTGTGAGGCCCGCCACGCCCACCCACGGTAAACACATCCCCATCGGGAAGGGCCACACTCGTCGGGTACCACCGGGGATCATGCATGTCCCCCACCCGCCGCCAAACGTTCGACCGAAAGTCGAAGACACTGCTGCGCTCGACGGTGTAGCGTCCACCCGCCGTCTGCAGCATCCCATCGGCGCGCATCACCAGATGGGAACAGAACATCTCGTGATCGAGATAGAGATTCTCATCAAACCGGCCCGTCCCCGGATCGTAGATCGTCCAGTAGGTTTGCCTCTTCGTCCGCGGCCAAAAGGTCCTCTCCTGACCGGAGAACGTCAGTATCTTTCCGTTAGGCAAACTCGCCGCCGATACCGGGATGTGCGGCCAGGCGATGATTCCACTCCACACGCCCGCTGCCCCGGAGTTCCCCGGCGGCGCCGGTACACCGTCGAATCCCGGCAGGAGAGCCGCGGCGTCCGCCCAAAAAGTGTCATCCGTCTCATGCGGCGGGTCCGCCCGGGCCGTCACGGCAATCAAACCGAGCAGCAGTACAAGAAAGCTGTCGCGAAAGAGGAGACAATCACGATTCGTCATGAGAAGCCTCCAGGAATCGGTCATCAGTTAGGCTACGGAGAAAGGCCACCAGGGCTTCCTTGTCCTCAGGCGAGAGACCAAGCCCGGAAGCGGGATGCTTCGCCAAGTTAGGATCCAAGTTCGCACTACGCTTCACCCCGTGGTCGTAGTGCTCGATCACTTCCTCCAGCGTTGCCATCCGGCCATCATGCATGTAGGGCGCCGTCACCGCCACATTGCGCAAGGAAGGCACGGCAAACTTCCCTGCGTCAGCCGCTCGCCCCGTCACCTCGGCACGCCCGCGATCGCCACTTTCGAGATCGAGCCCGTTGTTGAGGAAGGCATGATTGGTGAAGAGATTGCCGCCATGGCAATGGAAACAGTCCGCCCCGAAAAGCTGCCTCGCGGGATCATGCTCGGTGACAAAGAGTTCCAGGCCTCGCTGTTCCATCGGCGTCAGGGACGCTTCTCCCCGAGCCGCGCGATCAAACTTCGCCTCCTGGCTGATCTGCGCATGCAGGAACTGCTCCAGGGCCTTCGCCAGAGTGTCCACCGTGATCTCCGGCCGTCCAAAAGCTGCGGCAAACATCTCCCCATAGCTCGCGTCCCCCCTCAACATCGCCAGCACGGCATCGAGCGACGCCCCCATCTCCAATGGATCCTCAATGGGCTGCAACACCTGGTGCCGCAGGTTCGGCGACCGCCCATCCCAGAAAAAGGCCTTCTTCCATGCCAAGTTGAATAAGGGCATCGCGTTGCGTCTTCCCCGCAGCCCATCGACACCTGAACTCACACGCCGGCTCTCCCCATCGGCCAGGGCCCGGGCCGCATCATGGCAGGAGGCGCACGACCGTTCATTGTTCTTCGAAAGCCGCTTCTCATGAAACAGGCGCTCGCCTAACTGAACGCCTTCGATGGTCAAGGGATTGTCCGGCGGCAGGGCCACCCGGGGAAAACGCTGGGTCACTCGCAAGGGATACGGCGTCCCCGGCGGAGGGCGCGTTCCTTCGACGCCGTTCGTTACATCC
>JANQJH010000252.1 GCA_028281705.1 Verrucomicrobiales bacterium | reverse complement strand
AAGTGCCGGTAGGGCCGGAGACGAGCATTTCGAATTCGCCGCTCGGCAAGAGGCTGGTGTAGAGGTTGGGAAGGGGACGGGGAATGAACACGATCTCGGCATCAAAGCGCTCGAAATAAGTGATGAGGTCTTCGTGAGTGCCCTCGGGAACGACGAATCTCTCGATGGGATTTCCCGCGAGATCGATCAAGGGTTCGGTGTTGAGCCCGTCCTGGATGGTGAGTTCGGTGATCTCGTTGCCGAAGAGATCGAGGAGATCAAGATTGGCCATGCCTTCGGGCAGTGTTAGTTTTTTGAGCTTGTTATTGAAGGCAATGATGGTGATGATGCTCGGCAGCGGGCCGTTGAAGACGATGCTTCCGAGTTCATTGTTTTCCAGGGTCAATTCCTCCAGGCTGAGAAGGCCGGGGGGCACGTTGAGCGTGCCGAGTTCATTGGCCGAGAGGTCGAGCTTGCGTAGACTCGCGAGATCGCTGGGGAAGGAAACGGGTCCGGTGAAGATGGATCCGTTGAGTTTGTTCTGTCTCAGGGTGAGGACCTCCAGATTGACAAATCCCTCGGGAAAGACGATGGATTGGAGTTCGTTGAAGTTGAGATTGAGTTCCCGGAGGTTGTTCAAGGAGTCCGGGATTTCGATCTCCGTGAAGCCGTTGTCGGATATGTCCAGCACCTCGAGGGTCGAGAGGTGTTTGATCGTGGTCAGATTCGGCAGGCGATTGCTCCCGAGCTTGAGGACCTTGAGGCTTTCGAGATCGTCGGCGAAGCGGACGGGGTTGAAGAGCGAGGGCGCCAAGACATTACGGCTGAGATCGATTTCCTCGAGGTTCACCAAGCCCTCGGGAATGTTGACTTTGCTGAGGTCCAGAGCGGAGAGATTCAGGCTGGTCACTTTCGCGAGGTCATCTGCCGTGAGGTCGCCGTCGGCCTTACCGATGGCATCGCGAATGGCGTCTTCGACGTTGCCGTCGGAGACGTTCACGACCTGGCCATAGGAGAAACTGGAGATCAGGCTGAGGACTCCAGCCGTGAGGAGCATCGCTTTCTTCGTCATCATAGTCGGGTAGGGGTTTCTAAGGGGATTCGCAGGGAGGTGAAAAGCAATTTACGCGAGAACTCATGTCTCTGCCGTCGAATATTTCAAGATCGATGCGCAAGCCAGGCTTTCCAGCCGTTTTTCAGGACCTCGATCTTGGTCAGTCCGAGGGATCTGAGACGGTCGGCGATCAGCCTATTCGCGGGCGAAGGGCCGTAGAGCACGAACCGCTTTCGCTGGTCGATGAACAGATCGAAGCGTGCCTTGAGTACGTCCTCGACGTTCCCGGGATGGAGCGAGAGGGCCCCGGGGATGTGACCGGCTTCAAACTGAGCACTTGGGCGGGTATCGATCCACTGGGGTGGTGGGTTCCAGGAGAGGACCTCGGCGAGATCGATGCCGACCGCGGGCGGCGCTGGGGGTGCGGCGTAGAGGGTGGGGCGTTTGGGATGGAAATGGAATGTCCAGAGCGTGCCCAGGCCCGCGCAGAGCAGGATGACGAGCGACTGCAGAGTCGCCTGACCCGGCGCACTCATGGGGACTACTCCTGGGACGAGGCCGGGGTCGCGCCGGTGTCTGTCTTGGCGGCGCTGTTCCCGGGGCTGACGATACCCGTATTCGGGCGCGGAACGAGGGCCGTGGCGGCTTTTTGGGGTGACCGGGTTGGCCGGTGAATGCTGAAGAAGGCGAGTTTTTTCTGATGCCGCTTGATGGCGCAGTCCGTTTGAATGGTGAGCATGCCCAGCTGGACCTTGTCCGTCACCTCGGGGGTCAAATGCAGTTGGTAGCGCTTGCCCTTTTCCAGTTCCTTGACCTCGACCTTCATGTTCTCCCGGGAGGAACGGACCTCCCGGATGACGATCGGTTCCTCGTGGTTCATCGTCACCTCCACCGTCTTGGTCTCCGCGGCGGCGCCGACCGGCCATTTCGTGACCTTGGGTTCGATGCGAATGAGTGAAGGGACGTGGACTTCCACGGTGAGCTGTTGCCTCTGGCGCGCGCCGGTGGCGGCCGTGGGGGTGGTGGTCTTGCCGGCGGCGGCAGCGGGAGGGGGCTCCGTGCCGGCCCCGACAACTTTGGGGCGCACCACGGGCTTCTCTTCTGCATAAAAGACGGTGAGACTCTTGGACTGGGTGCCCTCGGCGCTTCCGATCTTGAAGACGGCCGTGACGGTGCCGGACTCGCCGATCTCATATCGTTTCTTGTCGGTCGCGGCGCTGATACATCCGCAATTGGAATCGACCTGCTCCACGATTACAGGATGTTTCCCCGTGTTGGTGAATTCAAAGACGGTTTCGAAGGATTCCTCAGCGGGCTTGGCCTCGTAGGTATTGCGCTTGGACGGGAAACTGAGATCTGCCTGGGCGAGACCCGAGCCAAGGCAGATCGCCGCGAGCCAGGCCAGTGTGCGTTTCATGCTGACTAGCCTAGTGCGATTTGGCCGTGTCGCAAGGCAGGGGATGGGCGAGTTGCCGGAGGCGGCGGCTCCGCCACGACTCAGCGGCAGCGCCGGCCGTAGGAGCTGTAGCCGAAGCGAACGCCCAAGCTGTAGCGGCGGGGAGCGACGTAGGTGGTGCGGTAGCGGACCGTGGGACGGGCGCAGTAGGCGCTCCGATTGCGGTAATAAATGGGACCGCCATAGTGGGAGTGGGTCACGACCCGTCGCGGCGCTGCATAGACTCGCACGTGGCGCCTCGGAGCATGGGAATACCGGTGGACCCTGTTGTGATGGTGATGGCCGCTATAATAGCTGCGGTGGTGGTTGTAAGATTTCGAGCGGCAGGACTGAGCGGAGGCTTCGATGGGGGAGAGAACGGCGAGGAGGGTGCAGGCGCCGGCGGTGGTGAGGAGGCTTTGGCAGAGGGTTTTCATGTGTCGTGAGGGTAAGTTCGGCGATTTGGACCGGACGGAGAGCGCTCTTATTCGAGATCTTTCTTTTTCTTTGTCGGTCCATCTGCGATACAGGAGGTCTCGGCTGCTTTTTTTTTTGAGGAGTGAGCCCGCATAGCCCATGACTGATTTTTCCACCGACTCGATGACTTCCACTACCACTGTTGCGAATGAAGCCCTGGATCTCCGGATTGAGACGGCGACTCTCGATGATCTCGACGATTTGACAGAGTTGGTCATGGACTTGTTTCGCTTGGAAGAGGACTTCGAACCGGATCGGGCGAAGCAGGAGCATGGCTTGAAGCTGATTCTGGAGCAGCCTAACCGGGGCCGCATTTTCGTCATGCGGAGCGAACACCGCATTGTGGCGATGGTGAATTTGCTATTCACCATCAGCACGGCGGCGGGCGGGATGGTCGTCTTGTTGGAGGATCTTGTGGTGCATCCCGATCACCGGGGACAAGGGTACGGCGGACGTCTCTTGACCCATGTGGTGAACTTCGCCAATCAGCGGGGGTTTCTTCGGATTACGCTGCTGACGGATCGCATCAGCAAGCCGTCACAAGAATTTTTTGCGCGGCACGGATTTACCATGTCCAGCATGATCCCCATGCGCTTGTCGCTGGCATCTTCGGAGGATCCTTGAATGAAGTTGGCCGCTCTTCTCGCGCAACGGCCGGCTGCTCCAGTGCCGCATTTCGATGTTGCGGATGGTTTTGCCATCACGCTGATCTTCATGCTGTTCACGGTGCTCACTGGCGTTGCCCTGGTGGCGCGTCGGTTTCGTCGGCGCGAGAAGCGTCTTCCGGAAGAGGAGGATGTACTGGATGTTCCGGATAGAGACTGGCCGGATGAGAGTCCGCCGGAAGTTTCGCCTTCGCCCTTCCGTGGATCCCGTGGCGTGGCGGAGGCTCCGTGGGAGCGGGATGCCGATTGGTGGAAGCAGGCGCCTGCGGATGACGAGTAAGTCAGAAACCCGCCGGGGAGCACGGGGTTCTCTCTGCGTCGTCCATGGCTTCGATCTCTCACCCCATTTTGACGCTGCTCGTGATCCTCGTTCTCGGGGGCGTGGCCTCTGCCTGGGCGGCGGAAGAGCCCAAGGCAACGGCGGATTTTTGGGCCTTCCAGGCACCCGAGCGGGTGTCCTTGCCCTCGCCCGGAAGTGAGTCCGGGGCGGCCCACCCCATTGATGCCTTCATCGACGCGGCGCTGAGGGATCGCGGGTTGCCCACTCGGGAGGTCGCTGAGGAGGAAGCCTATTTTCGCCGATTGAGTGTGCTGCTCACTGGGTTGCCGTCGACGGTGGCGGATCAAGAGGCCTTTGCGCAGGACGAGAGGCCCAACAAGCGGCAACGGTGGACCGATCGCTGGTTAGCCTCGTACGCCTTCGGTGAGCGCTTTGCCAGTTTCTGGTTGCCGGTGGCTCGCTATGCCGAGGATCAGGCGCATCAGGTTGGGAACAACACCTCGCTCACCTATCCCAATGCCTATTTCTATCGCCAATGGGTCATTGAGGCCTTCAACCGGGATCTTCCCTACGACGATTTTGTGCGCTTTCAGTTAGCGGCCGATCTGCATGCGGAGGGGACGGAGGAAAGAGACGCGCTTGGGTTTCTCGGTCTGGGGCCGAAGTACTACAACCGTGGCCGGCTCGAGGTGAAGGCGGATGAGTGGGAAGACCGGGTGGACACGGTGACGCGTTCTTTTCTCGGGCTCACCGTCGCCTGTGCACGCTGTCACGATCACAAGTACGATCCCATCTCGGCGGAAGACTATCACGCGCTGGCCGGCATCTTCGCTAGCACGGACATGTACAACGAAGTCTTGCCCGGGCGTCAACAGGGGAAGAAGGACAAGGAGAAGAAGAAGGAAAATGCGCCGAGTGATAGTCGACACATTGTGAAGGAGGGCAAGGTGCAGGATTTGCCGGTGTTCATCCGCGGGGATGTCAATCGCAAGGGCGAGGTGGTGCAGCGGCGGTTTCTTCCCGTGTTGTCGAAAGGGGAGCCGGTGTCCTTTGATGAGGGAAGTGGCCGCAAGCAGTTGGCCGAGGCCATCGTGAGCCCGAGGAATCCGTTGACCTCGCGGGTGATGGTGAATCGGCTATGGCGAGAAGTGTTCGGGCAGGGGCTGGTAGACACGCCAAGCAATTTTGGCGCCCTGGGGCAGGCGCCGACCCATCCGGATCTCCTGGATTATTTGGCGGTGGCCTTTGCGGAGCATGGCTCGATGAAACGGCTGATTCGCGAATTGATGGAGAGTGCGGCCTTTCATCGAACCTCGATGAGTGGTCCCGTCCTGGGAGAACGGGACCCGGCGAATCGATGGTTGGGCCGCGTGTCCCGCCGGAGGTTGAGTTTTGAGATGTGGCGCGACTCGGTACTCCAGGCTTCGGGCACGTTGGATCCTCGCGGGGGAAAATCCTTGGAGATCGAGGATGAGGCCAATCTGCGGCGGACGGTCTACGCCCGCATCAGCCGGCTCGATCTCAATGATGTGCTCGAGCAGTTTGATTATCCCGATCCAAACATCCACGCCTCCGGGCGGGTGGAGACGACGACGACAACGCAGAAACTGTTTTTTCTCAATCACCCCTTTGTCATGGAGCAGGCCGAGGCCTTGGCTCGCCGGGCGAGCGCAGCTGCTCCAGAGTCCGAAGAGCGGATCACTTGGCTTTACCGCCAGCTGTTTGGGCGCGCTCCGCGGGGTGGTGAAGTCTCCCGTGGCCTGGCCTTCTTGCAGGCGGGCGAAGAGCGCCTTGAGGCTCTGGCGCATGTCTTGATCTGCTCCAACGAAATGTTGTATTTAGACTGAACGATCGACTGACGATGGCGACTCCCTCTCTGCATCCCACGATCTCCCGCCGCGCCATGCTGCGGAGAATGAGCGCCGGCTTTGGCACGGTCGGGTTGGCCGGAATGTTGTCCCCTGGTTTCGCGGATGCTGCGGGGAATCCGGTGCACTCCGGAAGGCAGAAGCTGCCGGCGCGGGCGAAGCGGGTGATCTTTCTCTTCATGAACGGGGGGCCGTCTCACATCGACACCTTCGATCCCAAGCCCGCCTTGGAGCGTCATGCCGGGACTCAGCCCACGGGCGAACTCTACAAGAAGAGCAAGGGCAGTGGTTTCCTGCCCTCGCCCCTGCAGTTTCACCGTTGCGGTCAAAGCGGGGTGGAGGTGAGCGAGAGCCTGCCGCACATGAGCAAGGTCATCGATGACTGTTGCATCATCCGGTCGATGCACACCAATGTGCCCAATCATGAGCCGGCCTTGATGATGATGCATTCGGGGCACCTTCAGCCCACCCGGCCGTCGCTGGGTGCATGGTCCGTCTATGGACTGGGGCAGGAGAACGAGAACCTGCCGGGTTATGTCGTCCTCAGACCGGGCAAGCGGATCGTCGTGGGGCCGGCGTTGTGGAGCAGCGGTTTTCTTCCGGCGCAGTACCAGGCCTCGACCGTCTACACGACGGACATGCGGGTGGATCGCCTGGTAAAAAACATCAAGAACGCGCGCTATGATCATGCGGAACAGCGGGCGCATTTGGATTTGTTAGCGCAGATGAACCGTGAGCATCTGCGGGAGCGCGATGACGATCTCGGGCTGGAGGCGCAGATTCGCTCGATGGAGACGGCCTATCGCATGCAAATGGAGGCCGCCGACGTGTTCGATATCGCTAAGGAACCGGAATCCGTGCGCCAGAGCTACGGAGATTCGCCCTTTGCCAATGCCTGTTTGCTCTCGCGCCGCCTGGTGGAGCACGGCGTGCGTTATGTCAGTGTGTATTACACTACCGACAAGAACACGCAGCCTTGGGATACGCACAAGAATCACAATGAAGGACATGCCCGGCTCTGCCGGGATAGCGATCAGGCCAGCGCGGCTCTGATTCAGGATCTCAAAGCGCGGGGACTCCTGGAGGACACCTTGGTCGTCTGGACGGGGGAATTCGGCCGGACTCCGTATGCCCAGGACGACAAGAAAGGCGATGCCGGGCGTGATCACCATCACACGGCGTTCACGACCCTCTTGGCCGGCGGCGGCGTGCGTGGCGGTCACATTCATGGCGCTTCGGATGAACTGGGGATGCACGCGGTGCAAGATCCGGTGCACGTGCACGATTTGCACGCCACCATGCTCTACCTCCTGGGGATCGATCACGAGGAATTGACCTACCGCTACTCGGGTCGCGATTTCCGGCTGACGGATGTCCACGGCAGTGTGGTGCATTCGATCCTGTCTTGAGTGTCCCGCCGTTTCGGGTTTTGCTGGGTTCATGTCGAATTACATGATCGCCCAGTTTTCGGACATCGAACCCGTGCGCTGTCCCTGTGGTGAGGCCAAGCGTGCCTTTGCCGAGCCGGGTAACAAATTGGCGACGATGCATGTGGTCACGATCTGTGAGGACAGCCGGACGCATTATCACAAAAAGATGACCGAGATCTATTATGTCCTCGAGGGGGAGGGGCACATCGAGCTCGATGGCGAGAGGCATCCTCTCAAGCCCGAGACCGCGGTCTTCATCAAACCCGGTTGCCGCCATCGCGCGGTGGGCCAATTGAAGATCCTCAACGTGCCCATCCCGGCCTTTGATCCCGACGACGAGTGGTTTGACTAACGCGGCGAGACCTGCATGATCTTGACCATCATGCTGAGCGATGAGTCATTTCGGGAACGTGTGATGGATCTCGTGAAGGAACTCTACCCAGCGCTGGAGGTGAAAGGGCATCCTGACTCGATGGACGTGGTGATCGCGGATGGGAATCAGCTGAGCTTGCAGAACATCTGGGCGACCTACCGGTTGTCGGAGACGCCGGAGACCGCCTTGAGAGAATTGGTGCGGCATCACTTTGGTCAGCTGTTATCGAAAGAAGTGCCCTCGGTGGAGGATCTCGGTTTTGAAGATGTCCGTGAGCGGCTCTACCCGCAGATCATGCCGGTGGAGTATCAGGAGAGCGCGCCGCTACCACTGATTTCCTTTCCCTTGAGTTCGGAGGTCAACGTGGGCTTGGTGGCCGATTTTCCCGAGACCTACATGTACTTGCGCGAGCTGGAGTTGGAACGTTGGGAAATCCCGCGGGAGACGCTCTACGAGGTGGCGCAGGATAACTTGGAGAAGCAGAGTGAAGCCGTGGAAATGCAGATGGCCGGCGAGGGCCAGGACACCTTCATCGCGGTGGCGAAAGGGGATGGCTACGACGCCGCGAGGATCCTCGTTCCGCGGTTTCAGGAATTTCTCGCGGAGCATTTGGGCGAGTCCTTCCGCTTTGCCATCCCCAACCGCGATTTCCTCATCTGCTGGCGATTGGATTGCGGCGAGGTTTTTCACCGCCAGATTTCCTCCCAGGTGGGAGCGGACAGCGACGAGCGCCCCTACCCGCTATCATCCTCGATCTTTGTTCGCAATTCCGAAGGGAACATCCACGAACAGCCGAGGGCGACCCCCGACTGATCTTCATCAAGACGAGATGCTCGGGAAGCCGCTGAGTTGGACGAGTTTGCTTTCGATGGCGTCGGCCCAGATGGCGTATCCCTTGGGCGAGAGGTGGAGAAGATCGGGCATGATGTCCTTGGAGAGGTGGCCGCGGTCATCGAGGAAGGCCTGGCCGACATCGAGGTAGTGGACGTGATCCTGTGCTCCGAGGGCTTTGATCTTCCCGTTGATCGCGTGATTGAGTTTCCGCAGGGGATCCTCGGACGTGGCGCCACGGGGAAAGACTCCCAGGAGGAGGATGTTTGTTTTGGGGAAACGGTGACGGAGCTTGGCCACGATCTTCTCGACGCCTTCGGCAGTCTCATCGGCGGCTTGTTGAAAATGGCCCGTGTTGTTCGTCCCGATCATGACGACGGCGGCCTTGGGTTGTTCCACCGCCTTGAAGTTCCCCTTTTCCAGGCGCCAGAGGGCATGCTCGGTTCGGTCACCGGAGAAACCGAGATTTCTCGCCCGGCGCTTGCCATAGTACTTTTCCCAAACGGCCTTGCCCGCGCCTTCCCAGCCCTGGGTAATGGAGTCGCCGATGAAGAGGAGGTCGGCCGGTTCGTTGGCCGTGAGGCGGTTCTTTGCTCGATAACGCTTTTGCCACCAATCCTCCGTGAGGCGTGAAACCGGGATGGCGGCGCTGTTGACTCCAAAGTGTTTCCGCTGCGCGCGGTAACGCTTTTGCATGTCTTCCAGGACACCGGTGTACTCCGGATCGGCGTGCACGCTCGTCATCTCCTTGGGATCGCGCATGAGATCGAACAACTGCCACTCGCGGGTACGCGGGAAGTACATCAGCTTGTGGCGCAGCGTGCGGATGCCGTCGTGGGCGGCGACGTTGTGGGTGCGTTCGCCGTAGTAGGCGTAGTAGATGGATTCTCTCCACTCGGGTGAGGCGTAACCCCGGTCCTTGAGGATGGGGACGATACTGGCGCCTTGAATTTCCTTGGGGGCCTCGATTCCGGCGAGTTCAAGGAAAGTGGGTGCGTAGTCGATGTTTTGGATCAGTGCGCGCGACTTGGTTCCGGGCTGAATGGTGCCGGGCCACCGAATGAGGAAGGGCATCTCGAGAGATTCCTCAAACATCCAGCGTTTGTCATACCAGCCGTGCTCGCCGAGATAAAATCCTTGGTCGGAAGAGTAAATGACAATGGTATTGCTAGCCAGGCCCGTGGCATCAAGGTAGTCTAACAAGCGGCCGATGCCGTCGTCCATGGCTTGAATGGTGCGCAGGTAGTCCTTGATGTAGCGCTGGTACTTCCAGCGGACGACCTCTTCCTTGCTCATCTTGCCGGCTTTGAGGGCCTCGATCAGGGCTTGGTTCTTGGGTTCGTAGGCCGCGTCCCAGCGCGCCTTTTGCTGCGGCGTCATGCGCCGGTACTCCGCGTTGGCGATGCCGGTGCTGAAGGCTTCGGGAAACTGATTTTTCCCGTGGAATTTCATGTCGTGGCCCCAGTACATGTGCTCGTCGATTCCCATGCGGTGTTCTTTGAGCAGCTTGGAGCGGTTCTCGTAGCGATCGAAGAGGGTGTCGGGGACCGGGAGATCCTGGCCGTCAAAGAGTTTGAGATGGCGTGCCGGGGGCGACCAGTTGCGGTGTGGCGCCTTGTGCTGGCACATGAGCATGAATGGCTTGTCAGGATCGCGTTCTTCCAGCCAGTCGAGAGAGAGATCGGTGATGATGTCGCTGCAATAACCGGGGCGGCGTTTGCGGGATCCATCCATCTGAATGAAATCGGGATTGTAGTAGCTTCCCTGTCCCGGGAGGACCTCCCACTTGTCGAAGCCTGTGGGATCGGAAACGAGATGCCACTTGCCGATCATCGCCGTCTGGTAGCCGGCTTTCTGTAGCAGTTTGGGGAAGGTCATCTGAGATCCGTCGAAGCGAGCGTTTTCATTGCTCAGAAATCCGTTCACGTGACTGTGTTTGCCCGTGAGGATGCAAGCCCGGGACGGTCCGCAGATCGAATTGGCGCAGAAGGAGTTTTCAAAGAGCATGCCCTCCTCGGCCAGGCGATCGATGTTTGGCGTGTGGTTGAGGCGGCCTCCGCTGTAAGCGGAGATGGCCTCGGTGGCGTGGTCGTCGGAGAAGATGAAGACGATGTTGGGACGGTCGTTTTCCGCTCCGGCCGAGGTTTGGAAGGCGAGGGCCAGCGCAAAAGTCAGGAGGAGCTGAGTGATCGGGTTTTTCATGGGAAATGCTGTCGGCAGACTACAACACCCGAATGCGCGGGCAAGCTTGGTCGTCACCAGAAAAACCGTCCTCTCGAGCGCGATGATCATACGATGACAGGGTCCGGCGGGACGCCGATCTCACGTTGGAGGGGCTTTACGACGTCCCAAGGGTGATCATGCGTTTCTCTTGAAAGGCCCGGTGGGCCGCAAGGGCGATCTCGGTGGCACGGAGTCCATCCACGGCGGTGACCTCGGGCGGGCGCTCATCGCGGATGCATTGGGCGAACGCGGCCAGTTCGTCGACGTAGGCCTTCTCAAAGCGTTCGAGAAAGGACTGGCTACAGAGTCTGCGCACGCCGTCGCCATCGAGAATCTCCACGAGATTTCTTTGGGGAACGGCACCGATCCGGAGTGAGCCCGTGGTCCCAATGATCTCCGTTTCGACCTGGTACCCGTGGGCCGCCGTGCGTCCGGCAAAGAGGAAACCCATGGCCTCGTTCTGGAACTGAAGGAAAGCCGCAACGTTGTCGCCGTCCCCGTAGTCGGCGAACTCCGGATGAGCGTAACAACCGCCGGCGGCAGTGATGGTCGCCGGCTCGCTCTGCAGGAGCCATCGGGCGAGATCGATATCGTGCACCGCCATGTCGAGAAACTGGCCGGCACTGTGCGGCAGGTAGGCCAGGGCGCCGTCAATGGCGGAAGCGGGATCGACACTGTAGCTGCGGAAGAGGATGGGGCGGCCGATCTCACCCGCCGCCATGCGCTGCTTCACATCGATGTAGGAAGGATCGAAGCGCCGCATGAAACCGATCATGAGTACGGACCGGGGATGCCGCGCGCTCTCTTCCACGACCTCTTGGCAAGACTCGACTGTGGTGCCCAGCGGCTTTTCGGAAAAGACATGAAGGCCGGCTCGCAGGGCTTGAATGATTTGGGGACAATGCAAGGGGGAAGGCGAACTTAGGGCAACGGCATCCATGCCGGCGTTCTCGAGCATGGCGTCGAAAGAGGAGAAACCGGGCGTGCCGGGAAACGTCTCCCGAGCCCATTGGAGATCGCTTCCTTCCACACTGCAAATGGCTGCCAGTGTGGTTTGGGGGAGCCGATGGGCCAAGGTTTCCGCATGGAATCTTCCGAGGCGGCCGAGACCAACGGCGCCGATGCGGAGAGGGGGCTGGGTCACGGGAGAATCAGGGGTTCGTTGGTCTATTAACCTAGCCTAGAGAGAGAGGGAGCTTCTGAGTTCTGCACCATGCCAGCATCCAGGAGGGACGCAAGATCTTAGCCTGCGGTGGAACCGCCGGAAGCACGGCAAACGGCGGTTCGCTTCTCAGTATGCGTCGCCTCGGGGGCCGATGTAGTCGACGTATAGCACGTCCTCACCGCTCTCTACTCCTAGCACTAAGATCGCCCGATAAACACCGACGCGTAGTCGACACCTTCCGGCGTAAGCACCACTGAGCGATCGCACGTTGGGATGACCCTCAATGTCATCGCATGCGGCCACTTCTTCAAGTGCCTTAACCATCTGCCGCTGACGGTCTCGCGGCATGCGGCGCAGATAGCGTGTGGCCTTCCGGTGCAGAACGATCCGGCGCACGCCTTCTACAGCGAGAGCTCAGTTTTGAGATCTGCCAAATCGGTGAATGCCTCGGTGTTTCCCTTGCTCCGGTCGGTGTCCGCTTCCCGCATGGCTTCGACTTCTTCGGAGGTGACTTCTTCTTCGTCGGCTCCCAGGAGTTCCCGGATGCGCATGAACTCGCTCCATGGGATCAGAGCGGCGGTTGGTTCGCCGTCCTGGCCGATCACAGTCTTGTGCGTGATGGTCATGATGACACACTACACGCCTCTAAAGGGTTTGTCGCGTGCGGCCTTTGACTTCGGGTCCAGCAGGATGCGTCCGCGCATGCACAGCCTTCGATTGCTCGATGTTCATCTCGGTGTAGATCGCCGTCGTCTTTGCATGGAATCCTCCGAGGCGGCCGAGACCAACGGCGCCGATGCGGAGAGGGGGGCTGGGTCACAGGGGAATCAGGGTCTGTTAGTCCGCTGGTGGAATCTCCAGAGCTCGTTCGAGGAGCAAGATGGGAAAGCCCTCGTCGATGGGATAGGCGATGCTCCCGTCCTCGCTGACGAGGAAACCTTCGGCTGAGTCATCCAGGGCCTGCCACTTTTCTTGCTCCTCCGGAGTGGCGAGGTGAAGCGCCTGCTTGGTCCGGGGGCACTTCAGGAGCGCCAAGACGTTGGGACTGACGGCGAGTTTCATTGGCCGTTAGTAGCTGAACCCATTGCGGCGGACGCGCACCATGGGTTCCTGTTCGTCGCTCATCAGGGTGCCGTCGATGATTTCGAAGAGATAAACGTGATGATCACCGGCGGGCATCTCTTGGCGAAACTGGCAGACAAGAAAGGCCAGGGCAGCCTCCAGCTGAGGTAATTGATAGTCATTGGCCACGAGCTCGACGCCGTCGAAGGGATCCTCGTTATGTGGATTGGCGAAGGGGCCGATGAGCCCGTGATTCTCCGTGCTGAGGATGTTGAGGCCGATCTGTTTGGACTCGCTCGTGGTAGCGGCCTGGGCCACGCGCCGGTCTGGCGAGAGCGCCATGGTGATCATCGGGGGATGAAACCCGGCTTGCTCGACAAAGCTGCAAAGCATGCCCACGGGTTCGTCATCAAGCATTGCGGTGGCGATGTAGAGGCCACTGGTTACCCGTCCCAGAGCGGGACCAACACGATCTTTGTCCATCCCCCTGCCTCGCCCCGGAGGGTCGGGCTGTCAAGGACGCCCGCCCTTCCTTCCTTGGGGCGAAGGGGATGGGGAGGTGGAAGTGGGGAGGATGGGGAGTAAGTTATTCGCTGCCGCCTGAGGCGATGCGATAGAAACGCACGCCGCCCTCGGGCTCGGTGGTGGCCGAGGCTCGGCCGCGTTCCGAGAGATCGACTTTCACGGGAACATCGGTCCAGTTCAAGAGATCCACGCTTTGCTGCAGGCGGCCCGCGGGATTGGCCCCGTCGAGGAGGGGCCAGGAGAGATTGATGGATCCATTGGCCAGGGCACTGACGGTGAGATGCACTTGAACCGCTTCGACGATGGCACGTTCTAGGATTTTGTTAGATGCGAGTTGCACCTTTGGGAGAGGGCCGTTGGGGTTGTAGCGGTTTCCCACCGCATCGGCGACGATGCTGAGGTTGATCGTGGCGCTGTTCGATCCCGGCGTGATCCAGGTGGCGTTGCTTCCCAGGAGTACCTCGTCAGACCGGAATTCGCCGTAGGGGATGACGCTGTCGGAGGAGGTGTCGAACTCGATTGATTTGAGAGTGGGGAACCAGCGGATGAGCAGGGGATCGCCGCCGTCGAAATGCTCCAGGCCTTGAGCGCTATCACCAAAGTTGGCCTGGACGGTGGCAGCGTAGGAACCGCGATTGGCCCTGCCATTGTCATCACTGGCGGAGAAGCTTCCAAGGATGACGTCGTCTGATTCGGGATCAATCAAGCCATGCTCTCCCGGGGGCGAAAACTCGGCGTCCTCGGTGCTGGCGATGAGCATGATGAGCGAACCGTTGGGGATTCCCTGGACGCCTTCCTCATCCGCCAACCAATCTCCGGCGAGATTGAACGTGACCGCTGGGGCCACTCCGATCAGGAGATGGAGCGCGAGCGTGGGGAGGAGGACTTGGGAGATTCTCATGAACTCTGGTGGATGCAGTGTCAGGCGATGCTGGACAGGACGGCAGGCATTCGCCAGGTTTAGTTTGGGAGGGACCGCCGACGGCGCCGGAGAACGAGAAAGCCGGCGCTGACGAGAGTCAGGATGGCTGAAGAAGGTTCCGGAATGATGAAGCGGGCTTCGAGCAATGCGGGATCCAACGTTCCCACGCCGGGAACCTCGGTCGTGAAGAGCATGATATCTTCCGCACTGGGCGGGTTGGGGATGGTCCAGGAGGCATCTTCGACGGAGTCCGGAGTGTTGTAAGCTCCATAGACGGTTTCGCCCGGCCGCAGAGCGGCCCACTCCTCGGGGTTCAGGTCGAGAAAATCCTCGCTGGAAAATTCCGGATACCAAAACATGGCGAAGGCATCGCCAGTCTCGATTGTCGGCCCATTTGGGAAGAGAGGCGTGTTGGCAAACAAGTTGATGCCTCCGAGGACGGCGGTGCCTCCCGTATCAAAAGTGGTGCCCAGGCTGCCAAAGACAAAATCGTCGCTCCCGGGAGCGAAGGAGTCGGCCGTGGGTGCGGCGACCCCGTCACCGTCGAGATCGGCGACAAAGACGACCAATTTCGAATCCGTCTGACCAAAGGGGTTGCCCTGGTCGTCCTTGAGGTAGGCCGAGCGCACGTTGAGGAGCACGGTGCCTGGCGTCTGCGCTTTGATATCGCACGGTCCGCCGGCGGTGAAGGCGAGACAGGCGGCTGCGAAGAGTGCCCAGGGACTTGTTCGTGAAATGGTAGCCATGGGAGATGCGAAGTAGTTAGGGTAGGGGATCAGTGTGAGTCCAGTAGAGGCGTTGTTCAGCATCGCCGCCCGTGCCCATCTTGCGAAGGATGACTCCGGTCCCGGGAGTAAAAATTTCCTCGTCTCCGGCGTCGTAATCGGTCCCTTCGCCGAAGCGGCGCCACGTGCCACCGATGTCACGATAGTAGGTGTAGCGTGGCGATTTGTTGATCACGATTTGGGTGTCGTCGTAAACGAGTAGTTGATCCGCTAGGAGGAAGGTCGAGGGCGAGTTGGCGAAACTGTCTTCCAGTCCGGCGTCACGCAGCTTCACCGGCAAGGGGCGTTTGAGGGCGACAAAGTTGTCTTGTTGGCCTGAGCCCTGGGGCACGCGGATGGGAACCGATTGGATCTCAGTGGGGACCACGCCAACGAAGATCGCCGACGTCGGGGTTTCACGATTGCGGACGAGCAAGGGCTGGTGGGGACGGATCACGGCGGATCCGGCATCTTCACTGACGTTGTTGAAGTCTTTCCACGAGTCGGAAAAGAAATAGGTTTTCACCGGCGCCAGATTGATTCCGGGAGTCGTGCTGTCCTGGACGAGGAGTTCGGTTTCCTGCTGGAAGATCGATGACGGGGTGACGCCGCTGCCGTCCGGGAAAGCGCTGTCCAGGGTCCAGTGGGGCAGCAGTTTGATTCGGTCGCCAGCGGTGATTCCCGTGAGGGAATCGGGTCCTGGATCAATGGTGAGGGTGTCAGTGCCATTGGCCGTCACGTCATAGCTCCGGCCGACATGCGTGCCGCTGAGGAAAATCACGTGATAGGTCTCTGCCTGGGTACCCTCGGCAAACTGAAATTCATTCTCCGTCCATCCCGGCTCGCCACTCACGCTGAGGGTGTTCGAATCGATGCCGGCCAGCGGTCCGATGTATTCGGCTTGGCGTTCCAGGGGAATGGAGAGCCGGGTGTCGGAATTCGCCGGGCAATCTTTTCTGATGAACCCAATCGGAGGGGTGGAACTTGTCGTCTGGCTGAACGCGCCGGGCGCCCCTCCGAACAAGATGACGACAAATATCAGAAAAGTTCGATTCATGACACGTTCTATATTGTTTATAATTCGATGATTAATCAACCGGAAATATCGACGAACTCGGCCTATTCTGGCCTGGCAGCGGGCGGTGTGGGCCCGGTCAACGCCGGTTCCGGAACTCGCGAATCTCTTTTGAGAAGCGTTTCTCAGTGCTGCGTGATCGCGATTCGTCCTCGTATTCGACACGATAGTGGTAGTCGAGGAGGGGATCGAATTCGTCGCGGAAGAGTTCTGCACTTTGGAGGGTTCCAAAGTACTCCTTTAGAGTCTGGCCTGCCGCCCGCTGGTGGCCCAGGCTGGCGAAGAGTTCGCAGAAATCCCGGAAATAGCCGGGTGGCTCCCGGTGGCGTCGAGTTCCGCCCCGTTCCCCGACCGAATCGGGCCGGGTCTTTCGCTGGCGCCAGCGCCTGGCGAGGTAGGCGCCGAGCAGGGCCAGCATGGTGGCGCCCAGGATCCAGTTGAGGTGAGTGAGGATCCAGTGACCTTCGAGCCAGGCATCCCAGTCGCGGCCGAAGGAGGGAGGCTCCGGGGATCGCTGGCTTGCTTCGGGCTCGGGCGTTTCTTCGTGCTTGCGGAACTGGCGGAGGGGATCACGACCCGAGGCGCTGGCGGCGTGGCGCTGGGTCTCGGCGGGGCGATGGGCGCCCTGGCCGCTGGGAACGAGATCGAAGGAGATCCAGCCGAGGTCCTTGAGAAACATTTCCGTCCAGGCATGCGCGTCGCGCTCGCGGAAGGTGTAGAGGCGCGCTGAGGGATCGTAGAGGCCCCCGGCATAGCCATAGGCCACCCGGGAGGGGACGCCGATCTGCCGTAGGAGGTGGGCGCCCGCCTGGGCGTAGAAATCACAGTAACCCTTCTTTTCGTGAAAGAGGAAATTGGCCAGGGGATCCCGCTTCTCCGGATTGTCGACTTTATAGCTGTAGGTGTATTTCTCCTCGAAGAGCTGTCGGATGTAGGCCAGCTTCTGCTTGAGGGTCCGGTCGGGTGTTTGAATGGGGGCGAGCAAGAGATTCTCCATATCCCGGAAGGTGAGCCCTTGCGCTTTCTCCAGACAGTGCGCCGGCGCCTCGCCGGGTTCCAGTGTCTTGAGGCCCATCGCCTCGTCGTAGTAGACTGGCGCCGAGACGAGTTCGTAGGAGACGTTGCCACCCTGGCGGAAGGAGAAAAAGTCATCGCTCTGGCGAAATACTTCCGGGCCGCGTACGGCGATGACATTGGGAATGCTCACGAGCGATGCACCGCTGAGATGGTCGTAGAGATAGACGCGGTGGCGAATGACCCGGTCTGCCGATGCCGAACTCATCGTCACCCAAGCGTCCCGCTTGCCGTCGTCGGCGTCGTTGATCCACTTGCCCTCATACGCGGCGCGCATCCAGACGCCGTCTTTCCAGTGGTCGAGGGTGTGGGACCGAAGGTAGAGAGGGCGCCCGAGGACGCGTTGGGCATGGGCTTCCTCGGGAATCTCGAGATGAAACCGGACC
>JANQJH010000247.1 GCA_028281705.1 Verrucomicrobiales bacterium | reverse complement strand
TGAAAGTGCGAATGCTGCGATTTGGGGGGCTGATACTGACGTCGATCTTGACGTTGGTCTTGGATGGGCGGGTAGCTGCGGAGGAAGATCCGGTGCAGCAATGGCGATTTGGTCCGGGGATCTCGGCTGTTCGCGGTGAACTTGGCGGGACGGTTTTGGGGGTGATGGAGGGGGAGCGGGATGGTGATTTGGAATATGTGAGGTTGTTGCCGGGACCGGAGGGCAAGGGGGGTATTTTGCTGACGCGGGAGGCCGCGGAAGCCGGCTTGCCTCGTGGTGCGATGACGGTGGAGGCCTGGGTTCAGCTGGAGTCCACGCTTGATTGGGGTGGCATCGTCGGTGCGGTGCGGGACACGGGGGCGGAGGAAGCTGGGTGGATTTTGGGCTACCGGGGCCAACGGTTTTGTTTTGGTCTGGCGACTGCGGAGACGAAACGGATCACCTATTTGGATGCAAAGACTCCTCTGGTTCTCAACGCGTGGTACCATGTGGCCGCCACTTATGATGGGGTCGGGCGGCAACGCCTCTATGTCGATGGGAAGCTCAGCGCTGAGAGTGGCATACAGCGAGGGGGCATTCTCCAGCCGGATCCGCTGTTTTACATGATTGGCGCCTATCGTGATGACAATGATGATTTTCCGTTTACGGGCAAGCTGGCGGAGGTTTCGGTGTGGCATCGCGCCTTGGATGGTGAGGAGATCGCGGCGCGGTTCGAGGAGCGGAGCGGCGTCTATCCGGGGATCCGGGGTGAGGAACCGGATCGATTGGCCGGTGCTGGCGATCCTGGTGCGGAGGCCTGGCCGACGTGGATGGGTGACAACGAGCGCCGGGGAAGGACGCGTTGGAACCTGCAGCTCCACCCTTCGGGGAAGCCGCTCTGGGTCTTCCATCCGCGACGTCAGCCGGCGCCTGCTTGGCCGGGCACGGCTCGGAGCGATCATTGGCGCAAGCGGAGCACTGCGGAAACGCCGAAATCGGTTTTCGATTGGGTCCACGACGTGGTGGTGGCGGATGGGCAGGTGTTTTTCGGCTCCTCGGCAGACGATACGGTGCGCTGTCTCGATGCCAGGACGGGTGTCTTGAAATGGGAATTCATTGCCGGTGGTCCGGTGCGCCTGACGCCGACGGTGACCGGAAGCAAGGTGGTCTTTGGGTGTGACGATGGCGCGGTCTATGGTCTCAATGCCAGAGACGGCAGCATGATGTGGAGATCGCGTCTCTCGGCCGCGGCGGGTGACCGGAGGCTTCCGGGCAATGGGAGGATCATGAGTGTTTTGCCAGTGCGGACCGGGGTGCTCGCCCGCGGGGAAACGGGTTATTTTGGAGCCGGTCTCTTTCCCAAGGAGGGAGCTTGGTATGCCACCGTCGATTTGCGGAATGGCAGGATCATTGACGAGAAACCGGTGGATTTCAGTCCGCAGGGGTACATCGCGGAAAAGAATGGCAAACTCGTCGCCGACCCCGGGCGGACAAAGTCGAAACCTACCTTTGGGACGGTGGGAGTTGGGCGCAAGCCGAGTGCGGCATCGTTGGATGGCGGGCTAACAGAACCTTTGGAAGGGCAGCACGACTTTTTTTCCAGAGTAGAGACGCCGGAGATGGTCATCCTCGGCGGGGAGAAGCGTGTGGTAGCGTTTCGGGCCGGTGATGCATCAGTTGTCTGGGAAGCAGAGGTGGATGCGGCGGCCCGGGGATTGGCGCTGGCTGAGGGACAGTTGTTTGTCAGCACGACCAGTGGTCGCATCTATGCCTTTGGCGCCGAGCGCGGTGGGGAGGAGATCCGATCAGATCGGAAGCCGGCCAGGCCACTGGGCGAGGAGAGCGGCGCGATGGCTCTGGCGCAGGGGTTGCTGGAGAAACTTCCTCGGAGTCGTGGTTATGCCCTCGTCGCCGGTGTGGGGGACGGTGCACTCTTGCGCGCTCTAGCGGAACAATCGCAGCTTCACGTCGTGGGGATTGATACGGACCGCGATCGAATCTCACGAGTGCGAAGGAGTCTCGCGGCAGCGGGAGTCTATGGTGGGGTGGCCATTGAAGAGGCTGGCGGGGGAAGTGTCGCGGTGCAGGAGGTTGATCGCTATGACGTGCTTCCCTACGTCGATGGGATCTTCAACCTCATCACGTATGGCGACGATGGCGTGGAGTTGCCGCGTGCCGAGGCGGAGCGACTGCTTCGGCCATGGGATGGTGTTGCTATGTTAGGGGTTGGTGAAGAATGGCGCGGGGAAGCTCCCCCTGGGGCCGGCCGATGGACGCATGCTTATGGAGACGTGAACAACACGGCATCGAGTGGTGACACCTTGGTGGATGGCGAGATGAACCTGCGCTGGTTTGGCCGACCGGGTCCGGAACACATGGTGGATCGGCACTTGCGCGCCATGCCGCCCCTCGCTGCTGGAGGGTTTCTCTTGGTTCCCGGCCGTGATTATCTGTTTGGGCTGGATGCGCATAACGGAGTTGTGCTCTGGGAACAACCCATCGCTCGATTCATGCGCGCGTCGATGTTGCGCGACTGTGGAAACCTCGCCTTTGATCCTCGGACCAAGCGCGCTTTCGCTGCGAGCGGCGAACGATGTCTTGTCATCGATGTTGAGACGGGCACTCGAACTCGGGAGTTCTCCGTGGATGCGGGCTCTGAAGAATGGGGTTATTTGGCGGTGGCGGGCGATCACTTGGTGGGTTCGGCCGTGGTCAAGGGGGCGGTGCGGCGAGAGCTGAGTTACGACGCGATTTGGGAAGGCGGTTATGGTGACGGGAAACGCGTGGTCGTGAGTCATCGTCTGTTTGCCTTGGATCCGGTGATGGGTGAGAGCCGCTGGGAGTACCTTCCCCAAGGCGCCATTGCCAATCCCTCCATTGGCATCGAAGACGGGCGCCTCTTGTTTCTCGAGAGCCGGAATCCAGAGACGAAGAATTCGCTGGGGCGTTGGCATTATCCGGAATTGATCGATGCCGCCGGAGCCGACTGGGTCGCACTGGACCTCGATTCCGGTAAACCACTGTGGCGCCGGCCGGTCACTTTGGCGGGGAGAGAGATTCAGAGCCTTTATTTGTCTGCTAGCGCGGGGCATTTGGCGGTCGTCTTTTCCCAAAATACGGTAGGCGAAGGAAGCGCGGAGAAGACCTTGCATTACGGCATCCGTGTCATGAAATCATCGGATGGCCGTTTGCTATGGGAGCACAATTTTGACACCGGCCAGAAGGTCAATCTTACTCATGGGGAGCAGGATTTTCACCCGGTGATCGCGGGCAATCGTTTGGTGGTCCAGACGCGTGTCTTCGATTTGGCCTCGGGTGATCCGCTCTTCCGCTTCAAGAAAGGGTATGGATGCGGAACCTTGTCCGCTTCGGTGAACAAGCTTTATTACCGGTCGTCACTTCCAGCGGTATTCGATTTAGAGTCGAGGGAAGAGCGCTCGATCACGACGACCACGCGACCGGGTTGCTGGATCAATATGATTCCGGCGAACGGGCTCTTGCTCGTGCCTGAGGGCAGTTCGGGGTGCATCTGCAGCTTCCCAGTTCAGGCGAGCATGGCTTTCGGAGCGGCTCGCTAATCTATCGGAGCGACGGGGCGATGCATACGGGTTGAGTTGAGGGGTGACAGGCGTGGGAGATCTCGCTAAAGAGACGCTCATGAAACCGATCAATGTGCTCCTGACGTGGCTCACTTTCTCCCTCTCGTGTGGAACCTCACTGGCCGCGGATTGGCCGTGGTGGCGAGGACCGAACCGCGATGGGATAGCGGATCCCGATCAGAAACCGCCGACGACCTTCAGTGAGACTGAGAATGTGCGGTGGGTGGCCGAAGTGTCGGGGCGGGGCCATGGTTCGCCCATCGTGGCGGGCGGGCGCGTCTATCTGGCGGCAGCGGACGAGGCCCGGGAAAAGCAGTGGGTGCTTTGTTATGATCGGGCCACGGGGAAGCGCGTCTGGAGGACGTTGATCCATGAGGGCGGGTTTCCCAAGAAGATCAACAAGAAGGCCTCCAGTGCTTCCTCGAGCGTGGCCTCCGATGGGGAGCGGCTCTTTATCAATTTTCTTCACGATGGCGCGGTCTACACCACGGCCCTGGACTTGGAGGGCAAGCAGCTTTGGCAGACGAAGATCACCGATTATGTGTTGCACCAGGGTTACGGATCCTCGCCGGCGATCTACGAATCTCTCGTCATCGTCTCGGCGGACAACAAGGCGGGCGGTGCCCTGTGCGGACTCGACCGGAAGACGGGAAAGGAGATTTGGCGTGTGGAACGCCCTGAGATGCCTAACTATCCTTCGCCCATCATTCTCAAAGCGGCGGGTAAAGAACAGCTGATCCTCACGGGATGTGAACGGATATCGAGTTTTGAACCCATGACGGGAAGAAAGCTTTGGGAGGTGGAAGGAGCCACGACCGAGTGTGTGACCTCGACAGTTACGGACGGGACCCATGTTTATTCCAGCGGGGGCTATCCCAAGAACCACGTTTCCGCGGTCAAGGCGGATGGCTCGGGCGAACTCGTGTGGGAGAACAAGAGCCGGGTCTACGTGCCCTCGATGTACCTTCGCGAGGGCCATCTCTATGGAATGATGGACGCCGGTGTGCTCGTCTGCTGGAAGTCGGATACGGGGGAACGCCGCTGGCGTCATCGCATGGGCTCACCCTTCACCGCCTCGCCCGTGCCTGTGGGAAATCTCGTTTTTGCCCCGAGCGAGACGGGCGTGTTTTATGTCGTCGAGGCCACCCCGGAAGGGGCCAAGACCATCGCGGAGAACCAACTGGGGGATCAGATCTACGCCACTCCGGTGATCGTGGACGGCCAGATTTTTGTCAGGGCTGCGCATGACGAGGACGGCGGCGCCCGGGTGGAGAAGCTCTACTGCCTGGAGTCGGTCAAGAAGTAGAGGGATCGTTCGCTAGGCGTGGTAGCGTCTGCGGGCGGGGATGTCCCAGGTCTCGCCGACGCCGACGCCGGTGATGGTGGTGGCGTGGTCGTAGAGTGCGACGCTGGGGCAAATATGCCAGGGGATGCCTAACAAGGCATCGCCGATTTGCCAGTTCGCCGCCTCGCACGATCGGACGACGAGGTGCTCTTCGCTTTGGCCCACGAATTGGGCGTCGGGAATCGCCGGAAGGACGACGCGCTGCTCGATGGGGTTTTCCGCCGAGACCGCCTTGTGGCCCAGATCGAGGGTGAGATGATCCCCATTCTTGCTGATGACGCGGGTCAACAAGAGGGCGGCCCAGTCAAACTCCATGTCGGGGACGATGCTGGCGTATCCGGCGTCCCAGAAAACACAGGTGCCCGGGCTGCAGATCACGCGTGGGTCCTTCGCGTGCAGGGGAAAGCTGGGGGTTCCGCCGGCGATGACGCTGATCTTGGGTTCGTCGATTTGGTTGAGCATGGCCCACACCGGTTGAAAACAGGTGTCAGCCGCAGCTCGGCGTTCCCCGACTTCCGTTTGGCGCAGATGACCATCATAGACGTGCCAGCCGTGAAAAGACAAGGAAGGCTGCCGGCGAAGAAAGCGCATGAGTGCCAGAGCCTGTTCGCCGGGTGCCATGCCCGTGCGGTGCATGCCGCAGTCGATGTCGATGTAGACACCGAGGGCCGTGCCCTCGGTGCGACAGTGTTCGGCCAGCTCCCGGGCGGCCGTTTCGGTGTCGACGAGGGTGCTCAAACTGGCGTCGGGAAAGGCTTGGGCCAGGGAAACGAGTCCGGTGAGGTTTGGGCCCACGGCCTGGTAGGCGAGCAGGATGTCCGTGACGCCGGATTCGAGGGCCATTCGCATCTCGGCGAGGGTGGCGCATTTGAACTGCGTGATGCCGGCCTCTAACAGAAGGCGCACGACCTGGGGCATCTTGGTCGTTTTCAAGTGCGGCCGGAGCCGGTCGGGAGACCCCGTGTGGGCAATCATGCGGGCGATGTTCGACCGCACGAGGTCGGGAAAGACGAGGAGGCCCGGAGAATGGAGCCGCTCGCAGGCGCGAAGAATGGCTGCGTGATCTCCGGGCCAATCCGTTCTCATGAGTGAGACACCCCTGTTCTAGGAGAGGACGACGAGGAGGTCACCGCTCTCCACGGTATCGCCGGTAGCGATTTCGAGACTGGCCACCGTGCCGGACTTGGGCGCGGTGATGGTGGTGAACATTTTCATGGCTTCGAGCGTGAGGAGAGCGTCGCCTTCATTCACCTTGTTGCCCACGGAGACGGCGAGCGAGGCCACTAGCCCCGGCATGGGTGCTCCCACATGGTCCTTGTTGCCGGAATCGGCCTTGGGCCGGGCCTTCGTCTCGGTGCGGATGCTCTTGTCCAGGATGGTGACGTGCCGGGCGACGCCGTTGAGTTCGAAGACCAGGGTGCGTTCTCCATTCTTGTTAGGCTCGGTCTGGTGGAGGAACTTGATGAAGAGGGTTTTCCCCTCCTGAATGTGCGCCTGCACTTCCTCGCCCTCGCAGAGTCCGTAAAAGAAGGCGGGCGAAGGGAGGACGGAGACGTCGTTGTGTGCGTGGTTGAAGTCGACGTAATCCTCGAAAACCTGGGGATACATGAGGTAACTGTAGACCTCGTGGGTCGATGGCTTGTGCCCCAGGATCTCTCGTACGCGCTCGGTGACTTCTCCGAGATCGACTGGTGGCGCCAGGGCGCCGGGGCGCTCGGTGGTGGCGGACCGCTCACCGAGGACGACTTTTTGCACCTCGGCCGGCCAGCCGCCCATGGGCTGGCCGAGACCGCCGGCCAGCATGTCGATGACGGATTCGGGGAAGGGCGTGCCGGGCGGAAGGTTGGGAACGTCCGAGGCCTTGATCCCGCGGGTGATGAGGAACATGGTGAGGTCGCCAACGACTTTGGAAGAGGGCGTTACCTTTACGATATCACCAAAGAGCTGGTTGACATCGGCATAGGTGCGGGCGATTTCCGGCCAGCGGTGGCCGATGCCCATGCTGTTGGCCTGCTCCTTGAGATTGGTGAATTGCCCGCCGGGCATTTCGTGAAGATAGACTTCAGCGGAGCCGTGGGGGGGCGAGGTGTCAAAGGGCTTGTAGAACGTCCTGACATGCTCCCAGTAGTCGGAGTACTCGTTGAGGGCGTCGAGATCGAGTTCGGTGTCCCGCTCCGAGTGTTCCAGGGCGGCGACGATGGAGTTGAGGTTCGGCTGGCTGGTGCCTCCGGAGAAGGAGGCGATGGCGGCGTCCGCAATGTCGACTCCGGCATCGGAGGCCTGGAGAATCGAGGCTGCGTTGATCCCCGAGGTGTCATGCGTGTGAAAGTGAATGGGGACACCGACTTCTTCCTTGAGCGTCTTGACCAGCTTGTAGGCTGCGTAGGGACGGCAGAGTCCCGCCATGTCCTTGATACAAAGGAGGTGGGCGCCCATTTGGACGAGTTCCTTGGCCAGATCGACGTAGTATTGCAGGGAGTACTTTTCCCGGGTGGGATCGAGGATGTCGCCGGTGTAGCAGATCGTGCCCTCACAGAGTGAAGGCGTTTCCCGCACCGCTTCCATGGCGGCTTTGAGGTTAGGCAGGTAGTTGAGCGAATCAAAGATGCGGAAAATGTCCATCCCCGCTGCGGAAGCCTCCTTGACGAAGCCGGCGACGACGTCGTCGGGATAATTGGAGTAGCCCACGGCGTTGGAGCCGCGGAAGAGCATCTGAAAACAGATGTTGGGGATTTCTTTGCGCAGCTGGATGAGACGTTCCCACGGATCTTCGTGGAGGAAGCGGAGGGCGGAATCGAAGGTGGCGCCGCCCCACATTTCCATGGAGAAGAGATTGGGCGTGCGGTGGGCCACGGCGGCGGCGACCTCGAGCATGTCATAAGTGCGGAGGCGGGTGGCGAAGAGGGACTGATGGGCGTCGCGAAACGTGGTATCCGTGATGAGTAGCGGTTTCTGATCGAGAATCCACTGGGCGAAACGCTCCGGCCCGAGGTCGAGGAGGCGATCCCGGGAACCCGCCGGCGGTCTTTGGCCGTGTGGATAGGGTACGGGTGGCGCCGGAGTCAGGGGTTCTTCGAGGCGGTAGCCTTTGGCGTGGGGATTGCCGTTGACGATGACGTCTCCGAGGTAGTTGAGGAGTTTGGTGGCCCGGTCCCGGCGCGCCTTGAACTGGAAAAGCTCCGGCGTGGTATCGATGAGCGTGGTCGTCGCCTGCCCGGACTGGAAGCTCTCGTTCAGGATCACATTTTCCACGAACGGGATGTTCGTTTTCACGCCGCGAATGCGAAACTCGCGGAGTGCCCGGTCCATGCGCTGCAGCGCGATGGGAAAGGTGGAACCGCGGGTCGTCACCTTGACAAGGAGGGAGTCGTAGTAGGGGGTGACCACGCTTCCCGTCGTGCCGAGGCCGCCATCGAGACGGACGCCGAATCCAGACGCGGAGCGGTAGGTGATGATTTGACCAATGTCAGGACGGAAATCCTGCTCCGGATCCTCCGTCGTG
Organism: Verrucomicrobiales bacterium; assembly: GCA_028281705.1. Classification (GTDB taxonomy): domain Bacteria; phylum Verrucomicrobiota; class Verrucomicrobiia; order Verrucomicrobiales; family DEV007; genus JAACDM01. Next base: position 2,496 of record JANQJH010000247.1, on the reverse strand, counting down.
ATCCGGCATTGGACGGCATAGCCGTTGCGGGGAACGTCCTCCTGGGCCGGCAGGGTGAGTTCCGGATCGGTGAGGGCGTGACCTTGGGCGATGAGGATTTGGGAGCGGACGATGTCGATGTTGGTGATCTCCTCGGTCACGGTGTGCTCCACCTGGATCCTGGGATTCATCTCAATGAAGAACCACTCATTGGCATCGAGATCGACGAGGAACTCGACGGTCCCGGCATTGTCATAACCGGCTCCCTTGACGAGATCGACGGCTGCCTGACACAGCGATTGACGGAGTTCCACGTCGAGGCCGACGGACGGTGCGATTTCGACCACTTTCTGGTGCCGGCGTTGCACGGAGCAGTCCCGTTCGTGCAGATGGATCGCGTTGCCATGGCGGTCTCCTAGCACTTGGACCTCGATGTGCTTGGCCCGGGAAACGAAGCGCTCGAGAAAGACGGCGTCGTTGCCGAAGGCGCGTCGGGCCTCGTTCTGGGCTTCATCGAGCAGTTCGTCCAGAGTGGCGGGGTCCTTGACCACGCGCATGCCCCGGCCGCCGCCTCCGAAGGCAGCCTTGATGATGAGTGGGAAGCCGATTTCCTGAGCGATCTTGAGCGCTTCCTGGCGATCGGTGACGGGATCCTCGGTTCCCGGTAAGGTGGGCAGATTGGCTTTGTGGGCTGCGGCGCGGGCGGCGACCTTGTCGCCCATGAGTTCGAGGATCTCGGGCCGTGGACCGACAAAGATGATTCCGGCCGCGGCGCAGGCGCGGGCAAAGTCGGCGTTCTCGGCGAGGAATCCATAACCCGGATGGATGGCGTCCACGCCTTTCTCCACCGCGAGAGTGACGATCCCTTCGATATCGAGGTAGGCGCCGACAGGGCCTTTCTCGGTGTTCAACTGGTAGGACTCATCCGCCTTGAAACGGTGCATGGAGAACCGGTCTTCCTTGGCGTAGATCGCAACGGTCCTAAGCTGCAACTCGTTGGCCGCGCGAAAAACACGGGTCGCGATCTCGCTGCGGTTGGCGACAAGAAGTTTGCGGATAGGCTTCGTGCTCATAGGTCGCCCGCATTCTGGGGGCGAAGGCTCGATCAGCAAGAAATTTTGGGTCGGATCCCAGACGAAAGATCACGTTGTTCTGGTGCCGGGAGAACGAGGCGTCTCCAGCGACCCCGGGCCTCTCACTCACCGATGAGAGACGAGGGCTTCCTGTGCCGCCAGATGGGTCCAGGTGAGATCACTGGGCAACGGCGCGATCCAGGCAAGTTCATCACCGTCCCGCGGTTGCACGGTGAGCCGGCTGGCGTGGAGGGCATGTCGAGTGAGGAGGAGTTTCTTGTGGAGTTCCCGGGTCCAGCCTTGGTCGATGAACCTGAGGTAGCACGATTCATCGCGGTAGATCTTGTCGCCCACGATGGGATGTCCCGCATGGCTGAGGTGGACACGGATCTGATGCATGCGGCCCGTCACGGGACGAACGTCGATCAGACTGAAACGGCGATCTCCGATGCGGCGCCGCTCGGAGACTTGGAAGTAAGTGATGGATGGCTGCCCCGATGGGTGAACCATGCGCTTGAGCCAGATGGGCGAGGGTTCGATCTCGCCCCGGCGGCAGAGGGGAGCGTCGACGGTAAAGGCGTCCTCTTCCGGCCAGCCGTGAACGAGTGCCTGGTATTCTTTGACCGTGCGTTGCTCCTGCATGGCGATGGAGAAGTCGCGCGCGGCCTCGGTGTGTTTGGCGACGAGGACAACGCCACTGGTTTCCCGGTCGAGCCGGTTGATGATGGAGAGCTTGGCGCCATTGGCCAGGTCGAAGGCTAACAATCCCCTTAATTCGTCCCAGAGCGTGGGAATGGGGCTCGGTTTGCTTGGATGGACCAGGAGAGGCGCGGGCTTGTCGACCACGATGTAGTCCTCGGTCTCGGCGAGAATTGAGAAATCCGTCCGATTGGAGATGACCTCGCCCTTGCCCTCGTCAGTCACGGGAGGAGGCGGCTGAGGCTGTCAGCGAGCGCTTCCAAAGTGTTCCGCGAGGCTGGCTAACTGATCCGAATCCGCCTGAGTTTCCGCGGCACGGATGGCGTCGTCCTGCAATTTCGCGATCTCAGAGACGCCTTTCTTGGCGAGGCTGAGCATCTTCTGGAGTTCATCTTCCGAATAGGTGGCCTCCTCTCCGGTGCCTTGGATTTCGACGAAGTCCAGGTCCTCGGTCATGACAACGTTGCAGTCCACGGAGGCGTCGCGATCCTCGATGTAATTGAGATCGAGGCAGGGTTGATTCTTGTAGATACCGGCGCTGACGGCGACGACTTTCTTTTTCAAGGGCGAACTGGTGAGCTTGGCGCTGGCGATGAGGGCATTGATGGCGATGGCCGTGGCGACGCAGGCGCCCGTGATGGAGGCCGTGCGGGTGCCGCCGTCGGCGCGGAGGACGTCGCAGTCGATCCAAAGGGTGCGCTGTCCGAGGGCCTTGAGGTCGACCACGGCACGCAGGGAGCGGCCG
>JANQJH010000578.1 GCA_028281705.1 Verrucomicrobiales bacterium | reverse complement strand
GACGGGTGAGCGCAAACTCCAGCTGCTCGGTTCCCACGAGGATGCGACCGCGATTGAAACTCTGGGCGGACTCCTTCTTTCTCAGGGCAGCGTAGGCCTCCCACGCGGTGGCGGCGAGAGACTCGACTTCAGCGGCCGAGAGATCGTCATATCGGGACCATGCCTCCGATTCCGACATCTTTTCGGCCAGTAGGGGGGCGCCGAAATAGAGTTGAACGAATCCGGTGGCCACTTCCTGGAGGGGCGCCGCAGCTTGGAGGCAGGAGGAGAGGCCGCCGAGGGCGCCCGACAGAACAAGAGAAGCAATTACCGGCCTGATCATCCATGGAAATTATAATAATTCCTAAAATGATCAAACGTGATTCTTGGAAGCTACAATAAATTATGATAATTATCTCAAGGATGCAAATCCGCGCTGTCTCGGAGGCTCTTCGGGGGATCCAGGATTTCTTTGAGGATCAAGGCGGACCGAATATTCTGCGGCTTCAGGAGTGACCGCACCGAGGTGGTGCCCGGGCTTCTCCCGGACCGGTCTTTCGAGGTCTGGGCCAGGCCCGACTCCTTGATCTTCTCCAATGCCGCCGCTTCGGCTTTGGAGAGACCCGGGCCAGCCGTCTTGGTTTCCTTTTTCGCTTTCTTTAGCGGTGGGGGCGCCTCGACAGACTTGGGCTTTTCCGGGAGAGGCGGCGGGGTGGTCCTGTGTGCCTCCTTTTCTTCTTCCTCATCATCTTCGACGGGGATGCCGAGAGACTGGAGAATCTCTCTCATGGCGTCGCCGGGACGTTGTGGCCGTCGCTCGGTGCGCACCGGCGGCGGGGTCGATGGTGGAGGCCGCTTGGGAGGCCGATTCAATTCCGGCCGCTCGTCTCGGGGGGCCTCAATACGACCCGACCGCACCTTCTCCGTGATCCAGCTCAAGAAGCTGATCAGCAGGAAGACGAGAACGAAGATCGACTCTGGCGGGATGTCGAGCATGAGAGCGCTTGACGAACTGCTACTGTTGAGGATCGCGGGCGATGGAATCGCGCATGTCGGTGTCGGCGATCACATTCTTGTAGCGGGCGAAATCCATCACGCCGAGATTGCCGCTGCGGAAGGCCTCGGCCATGGCGAGCGGGACCTGGGCTTCGGCTTCGACCACGCGGGCGCGCATTTCCTGAGTTTTGGCCGCCATCTCCTGTTCCTGCGCCACGGCGGCGGCGCGCCGGACCTCGGCTTTGGCCTGGGCGATCTGCTTGTCGGCCTCGGCCTGCTCCTCTTGCAGTTTGGCGCCGACGTTGTCACCCACGTCGACGTCGGCGATGTCGATGGAGAGGATTTCGAAAGCGGTGGAGGCGTCGACCCCTTTCTCTAACACGAGTTTGGAGATGTTGTCCGGATTCTCCAAGACATCCTTGTAAGAGGAGGCGGAACCGATGGAAGTCACGATGCCTTCACCGACGCGAGCGACGATGGTTTCCTCGGTGGCGCCGCCGACGAAGCGATCGAGATTGGTGCGCACGGTGACACGAGCCCGGGCCCTGACCGAGATGCCGTCGCGGGCCACGGCATCAATCTTGTCCTTTCCTCCGGCGGCGGAGGGGCAGTCGATGACCTTGGGGTTGATGCTGGTGCGCACGGCTTCGAGCACGGTTTTGCCGGTTCCCTTGACGGCGAGATCGATGGCCTGGGCGCGTTCCACGTTGAGGGTGATGCCGGCCTTGTCGGCCGCAACCATCGCGAGCACGACCTGGCTGACGTCGCCTCCGGCGAGGTAGTGGGCCTCCAGGGTATCCGTGGAAATGCTATCGAGGCCCGCTTTGACGGCGGTGATGCGGCTATCCACGATGAGGGCCACGGGGACGCGGCGGAGCCACATGGCGATCAATTGGGCCATGGCCACCGGCGCATTGGCCACTTTGGCGCGCAGCCAGACATTGAAAAACTTGAGGAGGATGATGATGGCCACCAGGGCGACCAGGATAACCAGCCCGAAGAGAGCAAATTGCCAGGGTTCGGCGGCGAGGATTTGAGGTGTGTTAGCAAGCATGGTGATTGGATTGATTGTTTGAATGGAATTACGACACGGCCGAGGCTTCGGATGGCAGACGCCGCACGACGATGCGGGAGCCTTCGACTTTGACCACGCGGACGGCGCTGCCGGAGTCGATCATGCCGCTCTCGGCGACGACATCGAGGCGGTGTTCGCCAAAGAGGGCCTTCCCGGCGGGGCGCAAGGCGGTCTTGGTCACCCCCTCGGCATGGAGAAAATCCTGGTACTGGTCCACGCCGTCGTCGCGTTTGACGGACTCACTGAGCATGAGATCCTTGCCAGGGCCGAGCTTTTCAAAGTATTTGAGCCAAAAGGTGAGCACGATCACGATGAAGATGACGGCGATGGTGGTGGCGATCAAGCCCTCCGAGGGGCCGTAGCTGGTAAAACAGAGAACGACAGCGCCCGCGATCGAGGCGGCACCGACCACCCCGAGGATCCCTCCGGGAAGAAAGAACTCCATCCCGATGGCGAGTACTCCGAGGATGACGAGCAGAATAATGGTGGCGAGCATAGGGTGATTTGAGCTTCATGCATTGGACGCTTTATTCACTGCGGCGTCAACCTCGGGACGCCGTTCTCTCTTTTATGCTTTCCCTCGAGGGGCGGGCAGCGCAAGCTGAGAGCGATGAAAAGAGCGATTGCCGTTTGGGGACTTTTGCTCCTGCTCACCGCGGCGGGAGGGGGGCAGGATGCCGTCTTGCGGGAGACGGACACGAACTTCTCGCAGGCAGGTGCGGAGGACCATTGGATTTACAATGATCTCGCGCGGGGCTTCGCCGAGGCCAAGGCTTCTAACAAGCCGATGATGATCGTATTTCGCTGCATCCCATGAGTGGCTTGCGCCCAATTTGACGGGCAGGTTGTCCGTCGCGATCCGGAGATTCGGGAATTGCTAGACCGGTTCGTCGGCGTGCGCATCGTGCAAGGCAATGGCATGGATCTGTCACTCTTTCAGTTTGATTACGACATGTCGTTCGCGGTCTTTTTTCTCAACGCCGATCGGACCATCTACGGACGCTACGGCTCTCGAAGCCATTTGCCGGATGAGGCGCATCTGGATATTTCCATGACGGGCCTGGCCGAGGCGATGAAGGCGGTTTTGGCCTTGCATGCGCAGTACCCGGCGAACCGGGATTCCCTGCGTGCGAAGACGGGGCCGGCACCGCCGTATCCGGTGCCGGAGAAAATGCCGGGGTTGATGGGAAAGTACCGCTCGGAGTTGCGGGAGGGCAGTCCCGAAGCCATTTCCCAGAGCTGCATCCACTGCCATCAGATCCCGGTGGCGCGCATGGCGAGTCACATCAGGAAGAGGGAACCGATGCCATCGAGGTTGGCCTTTCCCTGGCCCATGCCGGAGGTGATCGGTCTCGGCTTGGATCGCAGCCGGCGAGCCACGGTGAAACGAGTCGCGCCGGGATCGGCGGCGGCCAAGGCGGGCTTTCGTCAGGGTGACGATCTGAGGTTTCTTCAGGGCCAGCCCATCATCTCCATTGCCGATGTGCAGTGGGTGCTCCATCGAGCGGCGGATACGGACACGGTGGCGGCTGAAGTGCTCCGCGAGGGAGAGCAGCGGCGATTGACCCTGACTCTCGAGGATGGTTGGAGAACGAAGAGTGATATTGGCTGGCGAACGTCTGGTTGGGAGTATCGCCGCATCGCCTTGGGAGGGCTTCGTCTCGAGGATGTCCCGGAGGCCGAGCGGAGGAAACGCGGGATTGCTGATGGGGCGATCGCATTGCGAGTGGACTATGCGGGGAAATTTGGAAAGTACGGGGCGGCTCGACGGGCCGGATTTCGTGAGGACGATGTGTTGATTTCCTTTGATGGCCGCAGTCGAGGTTGGCGGGAGCAGGATCTTTTCTTTCACGTCTTGAAGACAAAGAAGAAAGGGGACCGCATTCCGGTGACGATCCTGCGGGGCGATCGCGAGATGGAGTTGGTCATTACGGTGCAGGACTGATTTCTCAAAGAAGCTTGAGCTTTCACTTAAACTCACGCCTTTCGCTGAGTTTAAGTTTATGTTTAAGTGTAAGTTTAAGTTTTTTGGGTGAGTTATCTCAAGATTGCCAATCGACTGGGCGGCTGCTATGACCGGATCATGCGTCGCATGATCATTCGTCTACTCGCCGGGTGGGGTTTTCTTGCCTTTGGCACTGCCCTTGGGATTGATCGACCGAACGTCATCTTGATCTACACGGATGATCAGGGCTTTGGAGATGCCGGTTGTTTGAATCCGGAGGCCAAGTTCGAGACGCCCAATCTTGATCGATTATCGGAGGAGGGACTGACATTTACCAATGCGCACAGCCCGGACACGGTGTGCACGCCTTCGCGCTACGGGTTGTTGACCGGACGCTACTGCTGGCGGACGACCAAG
>JANQJH010000189.1 GCA_028281705.1 Verrucomicrobiales bacterium | reverse complement strand
TGGTGGTCTCGACTTCATCGAGTAAGATACGCAGTTTGTCCTCTGGCACGCCTTGGCTGGCGCCAGTGCCCCTACGTCGCAGCGTACTCGCAATACACTGCTCAGCCTCGACAGCCTCCAAGTAGAGGCTCGCGACCTCATGATTGCTCTCCACCAGCTCTTTGAGGCGCCTTCGATTTTCCTCGCTTCCCTGGTTTGTTAGCTCGAGTGCAATCAAGTTCTCAATCTCTTCTAGATTCTTCATTTGAGATCTCCGCCTTTCTCGTCGTCACCCCATTTCTCCAATTCTTTTCTCACTTTTATCAGCGCCCGGTAGTACTTGCTAGCTACATAACTCAGCTTCTTCCCTAACATCGCTGCAATCTCCCGAAAAGTATGCCCCTTCCAGTGGCGAAGGAACAAGATTCTCCTTTCTTCATCGTCAAGCACTTCTAGCGCTCTGGCAATCCCCGCATCGTCAATCGCGACAGACTCCAGCTCCTTCATCTCCTCTTCTGCGGCCCACTTCTCAATGACCACCTCTTCACGAGCCCGCTTCCGCACAATATCTATCGCACGCCACTTTGCCCCAATTACGATGCAGGACTTCGCATGTTTCCAATCGTTGTAGTCAGCGGTACGGCCGACGATCTTCTCGGTGATCTCGAGGATCGCCGCCACGGCGGCGTCCTCGGCCAGCGCGCGGTCTCCCGTGACCAAATAAGCGTTGCCGACCGCCAATTTCCAGACGTCATCAAAGGCGCGCTTCCACTCTGCCTGATCGCCCTCCCTCAGCCTCCGAAGGGAAATCTCATCTTCCTCCTCGAATCCCCCACCAATCTCGATCACATTGTCCATTCCGGAATACCCCTCGGCCAGAACCTCCCGCCCCAGCTGGGCTCCTTCCAGCAAATCAGCCGCCCCTCGACCAGTCAAGTCAAACGCATGGAGCCCACGCATCGCGCGGTGATCGAGATCCGAAGCCAAGGAGAAGAAGCCGCTCTTTACCAGCGCGTCGGTCAAGTGCGGGGGCGGTTGGACAGCTCTCATACCCCAAGACCGGATAAGACTCCGCGATTTTTTCTCGCACCCCCCTTTTTCTCCTGCCTCTTCCGGAGAAACTGTAGGTGGTGACGTGGCGGAAACACCTAAAAACTTTTGATACTCAGTGAGTTACGAACCAATAACAAGCAATCAAAACCCTACCAACAATCAGAGCTGCCTTCCATTTCCGGGATTATCGAGGACAACGCTTGCACCCGGGCTGCCTCCGGCAGCGCTCAGCCCAAGAAACACTTCGTTTCAACAGTTATGGGGTCCAGGGGAGCGGGCCACAGCGTCCAGCGTTCCCAGAGGAAATCTCGAGTTTCACCCACAGACTCTGCTGAGAACCAGTATCCCCTAGGCAGCCGACGTTGTTGTGGATCCCGGGTTCTTGGGTAATAACTCGTCTACGCATTCGCCTCCTTGCGGTCGGCTGCTAATATGAATCCACGCTCTAGGCAACCGCACTGAGGCTACCTCCACCGCGCCCCACCACTTCCGCACCTACTGAACTTGACGGCGGACGAGTCAGGGAAATTCCCACGCTGGGCAATGCGACGGAAACCAGGCGCACGTCAACTTCCACGGCAAGAGTGCCACTACCTTTCCAATCCGAAGGGGAAACACAGCCTCTCGATCATCAGTAGCCCAACTCTTCGAGGTCTTCCTCGGGACCCAATCCAAGACTCCGGAGCTTATTCTGAACACAATCCTAACTGATCAACGCGATATTGGTCTATCTAGCCAGCATGTGCTACTCGAAGAGATCTCTGCACGCGAATTCTAAGCAAGCTCTCGCGAAGGTCTATTAACGCAATCAGCCGATCACTCCTGATTAGCATTGTGATTAGCATCGTATTTCGCAATCGTTCTTCACTCGAGAAGATGTGACGGTGTACAAGGCACTCTACAAAGCATAGAAGTTCGTCATCCCCCCTCTTCAATCCTCCAAACGAGTTCCTGATAATCCAGTTGAGATCCCGTCTCGGGTCCCCTACGCCACTTCTCCCGCTGCACGATCAAAACCAATCTGGGGTCCATGGCGCCGTCATCTATCAATCCCCTCAACGTCTCCTCACACTCTCCGTAATAGCGCAAGCAAACCTCCTTCACAATGGTCGCGCTGATCTCGAACGGAATTTCGAGCAGCGATCCAAGGATCACCTTTCGGCCCTCAATTCCCGCTTCCCGCAAGACATTGGTCGTCGCCTCGTGAAAAGCGAAACTCATCTTTGTCAATGCCGACCTGCCAAGTCCTTTCATAGCCACTCCTTTGACAATCTCGAGGTAATGTCCCACGGCCACGTTGGCGTCTCGAACTACCCATCTCGCAAGAATCCTGCCCACAGGTAAGAGCCGCTCCGTCGAAGCTGGGGGAGCGACCGCTAGCTCAACTGCCTCTCTCGCCAGGATCTCCGAATCATCCATCGTTGCGATCTCGATTCGTCCTCTGATGACATCTCTTTGAAGCCCTTCAGAAATTGGAGCCTCACACATCCTCAAAAATACCTTCCTGGCTTCGTCGGCCTTCGACAGCCCAACCCGCACACTGATCACAATCAGCTTCACCAACTCACGTCGCACCATTTCATCTCGCACTCTGAGGATTCGGCTCTCTACATCCTCCCAGCGAAACGAAGAGGAAATCCATCCCCAGGCGATCGAGCTCGCCTCGATCCAAACAGCAGCACGCCTTTCATCAACAATATCCGATCTATGAGAGTGAACAAGCTTCAGAAGCTCACGCCGCTGATCCTCTCCAACCAATTCTTCGACTTCGCCCTCATTCGACCTCTCAAGTGCCGCCCGTACTACGCTCAACACCCCAGACTTAATACCAACGATCAACATCATTCGGGTCACTTCCTTTCCTGAATAGACCTCCGCGCTCGATTTCTTGGCGATCTCTCTCACCGTTCCGACCAACTTACGCGCAATCTCGCAGCCCCTTGCTCCACCCGATTTCACATGCTCGAAGAGACTCTTCGGGCCCGACAGCCCTGCCAAGTAACCTACAACGGTCAAATTCACCATCGGATCATTCTCTAACCAAACGTGCTCGGGTCCAAAATCTGCATGCGTAAACAGTTCTCGTATCGTCTCCCTTGAGGGCCGCGCACGTGCAATTGTCACGCAAAGTGCCTCTCCGCAGGTTTCGCCCCGATTGATCTCGCCTGACACGATTTCCTCACGGATTCTTTTGGATATCGCCTCCAACGCCCAGGCCGGCGTTCGCTTCATGGAGAGAAGGGGTTTCCAGAAAAAGTGCATCCAAACCCAATGCCTTGCCGGAACAGAATCAAAGGCCTGGCTAAGCCTTCCATGAATCGAAAATTCGCTTACTTTAATCTCTCGTTTTCTCACATAATGACTGAGCCCTGCGATTAGCAATTGACGCCGACTGCGATCATCCTTTTCACCCCTGATATCCTCAGCAATCGTCTCGATGGCAGTGCATTCATGGGCCCAAGTGGCCGCAAATACCCTACCATAGATCAAACACATGGCAGAAACGAAGTCCGCACTTGATATGTCACTCATCCTCACAATCCACGAGCTCATAAAACCCCGCACTCCTTTCAGATCGAGGAACTCGACATTGCTGGCAATAGCGCTAGAGATTCGACCATGCTGTTCCTGGCTTCCCGAACTCTTCACAATAGCAGTGTGCAGTTCCTGAATCCTCTCCCATGCCCAAGCGGGATCAGAGTTGGCAAGGCATTCCACAACTTTTGCGAGATGCCACAGCTCTTTTCTCCCCTCACCCTTGACCTCCATGCACGCTTGAAATCGATCGCTCTTTGATAGAAACGCTTGCGCATGCTGGGTCCACGCAGGCGAACTCGTACTCAGGAACTCCAGCACGGTCACGATAAAATTCCAGGGCGGTGTCTGTTTTCTCCAGGTCGCATCCAATACATGGAATACTTCATCGGCTCGCCGTATCGGCGCATTGACGGCCAAGCGCACAAATTCTTTTGCAAGCTGTATATGTCTGCCGTCACCCAAGATCTCACGCAAAACCTCTGTCGCCTGGGGCATGTGATCGATTTTATGGGCGTAGACGAATACGCCCGCCATTTCGACAGACACCTTTCCGGACCTGACACACCGACACAGCAATCTATCCACCTCGACACGGTCTCGACACAGCAACATTGCTTTCTCAAAGACAGGAATCACAAAGGTATCCGACGGATGCGCGAATATGAATTCCTCCATCACAGAATAGCTGCAGCGGCGTGTAACCCGGCGTGCCGCTGCATGCTCGAAAAAGGTCTGGTGAAAGAATGAAATCATTCCCTGATCCGATCTCACAAGCACTCCTCTACTCATCAGTCGGTCAATGTCCTCAGACCGGACCTCCGGAGAGTCCAACCTCGATGGATCGATCTCCAGGCTGCCCGATCGCAACATCTCTATGGCCACAGTTTCCGCCGTTTCCGATAGATCAAGTTTGTCATGAGAACTCGATCCCTCGGCTCTGAGGTCCGCCACAACCCGGCGATTCCAGTATTCGCAGTAGAGCTGAAAGACGTTGATCTCTTCCGGTACCTCCTTGGGCACATAAAGCATGAATAGAATTCGCAACGTAAGCGGATTCCTACATACCTCCGCGACCGGTCTGCCCTTAGAAACGGACTCAGTGATCCGTGTAGTCTGACGGCGTTCTTCCACTCCATCCGAATCTTGAAAAAGACTTCCCATGTACATCGCCACTGCCTCCGGCAACTCCTCTTCGGAATAGTTGGCGATCGTCAAACTCCGGAATTCAAGCGAATCCAGAAGGCGAGCTTCTCGAGGGCGGCATGTCGCCAGGATATGGGCTCCGGCCCCAACAAGTTCTTCAATACAGCCAATGAGGGTCCCCTTCCTGGAGTCATCATGCACCAACAAGTCGATCGTATCAATGCCCACCAAGATCTCGTCGCCCTCGACCCCTTGCTCTTGCACAAGGTCGATCAGCTTCTGGTGATCGACCGTCCCATCAATAAGCCATGTCGCCTTGATGAAAAATGCCGACTCAAAGATCTCCTCTCCCCGGTTGCTGACAAGCCTCCACAACAAGCTCGTCTTTCCCGTTCCGGGGTCGCCAACGATGACGCGTGGAACATTGACTCCGCTCTGGACCTGCTTGGCGAACTGTTCTCCCAATTTCTTCTCAACATCACGCCTGGGCACATAAACGTTAGCCAAGGAAACGTTGAGGGCATCTTCTGGCGCTGAGATTCTCGTGGCTTCAGCCAGTGCCATGCGAGACAGGCGCTCAATCTGCCGGGAGAATGCGTCTTGCAAAGATCTACGCCGCGAAGTAGATTTCTTCTTAGCCAAGGCGGCCAGAAGATCTAGCAACTTGATTCGGTAGTCAACATTCAGCCGCTCCGCCTCGGCATTGACGGCTAAGACAAACTTCTCGAGACTCCGTTGAGTCGGCTTAACGTTTCCACTCAGCCACTCTCGTATTTGTCGGTCCGAAACGCCCCAGGTCCCAGATCGTTTTAGTCCTAGCACCTCAAATGGCTCCAAGATTCGCTCCTCAAAAGTCATCCCTGGACGAATAGCCGGAAATTCAACGGAAGTCCTCCGGAAGTATTCCAAAGTTCCGCCAAAACGCCTGTTTGGAGGCGGTTTGCGCGGCCAGAGGGCTTTCAATGAAGCCATCCGACCAGTCCCCCGATGATTCTCAGGCCAAACGACGTCTCCCTGGGCTCTACAAAAGGTTCTACCTCCTGCTCGTTCGCTCCCTCCACCAGGAATACGGCGATATTCTGTCCAACGACGACATTCACGACGCCGTTGTAGACGCCCTCATCGCCGCCTCAACCATCGAAGTGGATCCGGCCAGGGGAGATCTCAATAGCCTCATCTTCACCCTCTGCCAGAACCGCACCCGGGACCGGATCCGAAGGAAGAAGGCGTTCAAGAGAGGGCACCAATCGCCACACCTCCCCCTCCACGAAGCTTCGGAAACCGAAGTCGCTGGTGGGTCTCTCGAGTCTCCGCAGCGAAGCGGGAGCAAGTGGTGGGCCGCGCTCGAGTCGGTATCCATCGGCCGCCAGCGTCGTCTTCCCGAACGTCAGAAGCTTATTTTGGCCTCGATCAAGGCCGCCGCCCCATATCCTCTAGAAGATTGGCACGACTTCCGCGCCTGGTGGAGCGACCCCGGTTCCACTGAACGGATTCAAGCTGTTCTTGGAGAGGAAGTTTCTGCAGATCGACTTAGAGGCCTCACGGATCAGGACATTACCAGGGGACTTCAAGAGGTTCGCAAGTTCCTAAGAACTCGCCCCGACCGTCTTTGAGAATTCTCGGATCCGGCAGCGCATGGCTCCGCATAAGTCAGTGAACAATTTTACCAAGAGCTCGCAAAATGACTCCAGCTTCATCAGTCCATAGCGTCTTCCTCCAACCAGGATATCTCCTCGCCCAAACGGCCATCACGGAGCCCCTCGGTAAGGTCGTCTCCCTCCTCCAGCTCATCAGTCTTGTTCTCTTCTTTGGGGGTTTTCTTTTTGGGTGTGTTAGTTATATGTACG
>JANQJH010000160.1 GCA_028281705.1 Verrucomicrobiales bacterium | reverse complement strand
GACGAAGCGCTGACGCTCGCGGGACAGGCCGGCAAGCTCGACGCGCTCGAAGTCGTGCCGGACAGCACGGATCTCGTCCCGAAACCGCATCCGCCGAGGGATCGTGGGTCGCCTGTCTGCAAGATCTGCAGACGATGAATGTCGGCATCGTCAGCGGCACCGCACGGACGATACCCAAACCGCGTCCCTTGTTAGGCATACTTCTCAAGCCCGCGAGCGATCGCCCGGGAGCAGTCATCGACGAAGTGATCAAGAAAGGCGCCGCCGATCGAGCCCGCCTCAAGCCTGACGATCGCATCGTGGCCCTCAACCACCGCCCCATGGAAAACTACCGCCAATTGCAGAGCGCCGTGAGCCGGCTCGAGCCCGGCACTGAAATCGTGGTGGACTACGAACGCCGCGGGCGGATTCGCCGAAAGACCTTCGCTCTTGGCGACGAAACCATGACCGAGGGCGAGGATCGCAATCTGAAAATGAGCGGCCCGGTCTCGGCACGCCGGGCGGGCTTTGAGGAGGTCTTCCAACACGATAGTCCTGTTTCCCCCGAAAGCATGGGCGGCCCCGTGGTCAATCTCCAAGGGGAGATCATGGGCATGAACATCGCCCGCAGCGATCGCGTGACCACCTTCGCGCTCACGCCGCAAGCCGTCCGGCGGGCGGTCAGCCGCATCCGCCGGGGATCTTGAATGGACTGCATTGGGCTCCGACAAACGGTATTGATCTAGCATCGACTCGAAGAGTAGGCTCACGACATGATCTTCGGCCGCTCGCTCAGCTGCTCTTGCGTTCTCTTTCTCTTGACTCTTAGTGGCTTCGCTAGGGATCAACCCAATATCATCTTCCTCATTGCGGACGACTTGGGCTATGGTGAACTCGGATGTCAGGGGAACCCGCAGATTCCCACCCCGCACATCGATTCCATCGCCGAGAACGGGGTCCGTTTCACCCAGGCCTACGTCACCGCGCCCAATTGCAGCCCATCGCGCGCCGGGCTCATGACCGGACGCTATCCCACACGCTTTGGCTACGAGTTCAATCCCACCGGCGCCCGCAATGAACTCCCGCAAAATGGCTTGCCCCCGAGCGAAACGACCATGGCGGAGGCCCTCCATAATCTGGGATACACCACGGGACTCGTCGGCAAATGGCACCTCGGTGGAACGGCGGCCTACCACCCTCATCGACACGGTTTCGATGAATTCTTCGGCTTCACCCATGAGGGCCACTATTTCGTTCCCCCGCCCTACGATGGCGTCACCACCATGCTACGCCGCCGAACTCTCCCGGGAAATCGTCAGGAGGGACGCTGGGGCGAAGGCGGCAAGCTCATTTACACCGCCCACATGGGCCACGACGAACCGGATTATGACGCCAATAACCCCATCCTGAGAAGCGGCCAACCCGTCGAAGAAAAAGCTCACCTCACTGACGCCTTCACCCGTGAAGCCGTCGATTTCATCCGGCGCCATGCGGACAAGCCGTTCTTTCTCACGGTGGCCTACAATGCCGTCCACAGCCCGCTCCAAGGAGCGGATACCTACATGGCCAAATTTCCCGGCATCAGCGACGTGCACCGCCGCATCTTTGCCGCGATGTTAGCCCACTTGGACGACAGCGTGGGCGCCATTCTCACCGAACTCGATGCCACGGCCTTGGTGGAGGACACCGTCGTCGTTTTTCTAAGTGATAACGGCGGTCCCACGCGCGAACTCACCTCGAGCAATCTGCCGCTTCGAGGCGGGAAAGGACAGATGTATGAGGGTGGCCTCCGCGTGCCCTTTCTCCTCCAATGGCCTGGAAGCGTGGAGGGCGGCCGCACCGTCGGTCACGTGGTTAGCTCCATGGACCTCTATCCCATGGCGATCAAGCTCGCCGGGGGCGATGTCTCCGAGAAGCTCGACGGTGTGGACTTGATGCCCCTGGCAAAAGGTCATATCTCCCAGGGCACCCAGGACGAACTCTACTGGCGCCAGGGCCCTCGCGCCGCCTTGCGCCTCGGCGATTGGAAGATTGTCCGTGGACGAAGGTCCCCCTGGGAACTCTACAACATCCAGAAAGATCTCGAAGAGAAACGAAACCTCGCCGCGGAGAAACCGGAGCGCCTGAAACAACTACTGAGTCGATGGGGAAAACTCGATGAGCAGATGAAGCCCGCACTTTTCGGAACGCGCTAGTTAGTTCGCCAGTTAGACAAACATGAAACGTCACTTCCGTTTCAATCCCCTAACGGATGAATCGGAGCCGCGCACTTTTCCCAAGACCTACGGTTGCGACGGTGGCGTGGACTACGGCGATTTCTACACCCTCCGAAGCGGGACGCCGCTTCCTACGACAAGACCATCGAGAGCGGGACGGTTTTTCTCAGCGGGCCGCGCAGCGGATGCACCAACAGCATCATTCCCTCCGGCGGATTATTGAATGTTCCCTACTACTACGACGGCTGCACCTGTAGCTACCCGCTTCCCATCGCCATGGCGCTGGTCGCCCTGCCTCAATCCAACGAACAGTGGTCCTCCTGGGGCCCGAGCGAGATCGCGCCCGGGAAACTGCAACGCCTGGGAATCAACTTCGGCGCCCCGGGCGACCGCATGACGCGCGAGGGAACGCTCTGGTTGGACTATCCGTCAGTCGGAGGCCCTTCTCCCACGGTCAACATCGAGACCACTGAATCCACACAGTATCGCTATCAACACAGTGTCTGGATGCAAGGTTCTGAATCCCATCCCTGGGTCACCGCATCCATGGCGGAGGGCCTTGAACGCTGTGTCATTAAGGATTTGAAACCAGGCAACTATGTGGTTCGTCTCTATTTCGCGGAACCCGAGTCCACGAGAGAAACACAGCGCGTCCAGACCATCAAACTCCAGGGTCAAACCGTCGCCGACGATTTCGAGGTGATCGACGAAACCGGCAGCATCATGCAAGGAACCGTCAAAAAGTTCGCCAACATCCAGGTTCAGAGCAACCTGACCCTCAAACTCTCCTCGACGGACGGGGTCACCATCATCAGCGGCATCGAAATCCTGCGGCAGGATCCGTAGATGATCAATTTGTGATAGGACACTTCTGTCCCCCTATCATCGATCGATCCTATCTCTGCGCCTCCGCGCCTCTACGCGAGCCTTACCGCCCGGATTCTCATACCAAACCACCCCGAGCTGATCCCTTTCCTCACAAGTCAACACATCGAGATCGCCATCCCCATCGACATCGTCCAGGGCAACACGGTCATACTTCAAGCCTAACGGCCCACCGATCTCGTGACTCTGCCACGGTCCTTTCGCCGGCGTCGTTTCCCACGAAAGCCATCGCAACCCCGACAGGTCTCCCTTGGCGTTTTCACAGCTGAAGACGACGTCGTTGCGCCCGTCTCCATCGATGTCCGCAATGGCTACGCTCTTGCCCCCGCCCACACCTTCGGGAAGCGGGATCTCGTGGGTCGTCCAGCCGCCATCGGCCTGGCGACGATACCACACGATCGGACCGCCTCCCACCGCACAGATCACATCCAGACGCCCATCCGCATCCAGGTCGCCCGTGGAAAGAAACATGTTCTCGCGATCCGAGTCCGGAAGGGCATGACACCGCCACCGCCCCTCCGCGCGCTCTAACCAATAAATTCCCCGCCTCTCTCCCTTGCGATCGTCGTAGAGCACGTCTTGATCGCCGTCAGCATCCATGTCGGCGAACTGGATCGACATGACCCAGCCCATCGCATGGATGGATTCGTAGCGCCACGCCGCCAGATCACGGGGATTCTCCGGCGCCACCAGCCATCCGATCTCAGCGCCCTTCCCTTTGCCGGCTGCGATCAGGTCGATGCCATGGATACCATCGACGTCCATGGGCAAGGCGTACATCCACATCATCCGGTCCACCGTGGCCGGAATGGCGACCGTCTTCCACGCCTTCGGGTCCAGGTAATGCGCCGGATCCACAGGGGCCCAGTGGACAAACAGGCTCCGCGTCTTTCCCTCACAAGAACTCACAACATCGAGCGCGCCATCCCCATCGAGATCGACCAGCACCGCATCCTCGCCCGACTTGACCTCCCCCACGGTCACCGCCGGCCAGGGATCCTTCGATTTGGCCGCACCTGGATGCAGGTATACCCGCACCACACCGCCCTCTTCCCAGGCCGTGGCGATGTCCTTCAAGCCATCACCGTTCACATCGCGCAGCCGTACACCGTCGGCCCCCTCCGAACTCGCATCAATCGTGTGCCGCGGCCAGGATTCCTCAGCATCTGGACGGGCATGAAGCGTCGTGCCCCCACCGGTGAAGACAACCGGGAGTAGAAAGAGTCTCCAGAGGTGAATCACCATCCAATGGAGCCGGTGCCATGAAGCCATTCTCATCATCACCGGATTAAATCCCGCCCGCTCTCGATGAACCCACAGAATCTTGCCAGACCGGGGGCGATTTCGCCATTCGGCTGGGGCAATCAAAGCTTGCTTTCGCCCCGGGAGGCGCCTGCATTGAGTCCATGCGCCGCTTCACCTCTCTTCTTGCCCTGATTCTGCTATTGGCGAGCCACCCTGCCGTCCAATGTGAGGACAGATTGGCACTCACGGAACCACTCGAGTATCAAATCATCCAGCGCAGGACCAAGGACATGGGAATGGTTTCCATCGCCGGCACGTTCAAGGGGAAGGCCACGGCGATCGAGGCCCGGCCCACGATCGACGGAAAATCGGACGACTGGCAGAAACTCGACGCCAAAATCACCGATCACACGCCGGACGATCAGGCCTCGCCGGACATCCGCGCGGCACAGGCCTGGCTCTGGGAATCCGGAGACGCCTTGCGGGGCCCTGACAGTGACGCTCTCAAGGGATCGCTGCGGGAAAACGATGGCCACGGCGTTCATTTCAGTGGCTCCGGTCTGCGAGCGCACGCGCAGCGCTGGCACGACCAGGTGGCTCCCTGGTTGAAATCCCAGTTGGAAACCCGCTGATGCCTCTCGAAATCTGGCAAGTAACGCTCCTCGCCGTACTCGGTATCATTGCGGGCATCCTCAATGTCATCGCCGGCGGCGGCTCCCTCCTCACATTGCCCACCATGATATTCATGGGGCTGCCCGAGGCGGTGGCCAACGGGACCAACCGCGTCGCCATCCTGGCGCAGAATATCAGTGCCGTCTCCGGTTTCCGCAAAAAGGGCTTCTCCGATTTCAAACTGAGTCTGACCTTGTCCCTGGTCTCCGTTCCCGGCGCCTTGTTAGGTGCTCACACAGGCGCCCTCATTCGGGGAGATCTGTTCAATACCATCCTCGCCCTGGTCATGATCGCCATCATCATCCTCATGGCCTGGAAGGAAAAGGAGAAGAAGAACAAGAAAAAGCCGGCACAGGCGCCGACGACTACGCCAAACGAGTCAGTCCTCACTCCCACGCGCCTTTTCTGGGGCCACATCGGCATGGTCGGCGTGGGCTTCTATGGCGGATTCATTCAGGCCGGCGTCGGATTCCTCCTCATGGCCGTGCTGCACAACGTGATGCGACTCGACCTCGTCCGCGTCAACATGCATAAAGTCTTCATCGTCGCGACGTTCACCTTGGCGGCGCTCCTCGTCTATCTCGCACACGGCAAGATCTGGTGGATCCCCGGACTCTGCCTCGCGGTAGGCAACTCCATCGGAGGCTGGTTCGGCTCGCAACTCAGTGTCAACAAAGGGGAAACCTTCATCCGCCGCGTGCTCTACATCGCGCTCTTGGCCATGGCAGCGAAACTGTTATTTGGTTAAGTAACCACATGCCGAAACGTGAGACCGGCGTCCCGCCGGCCCTCAGCACTGATTCCACTAACCATCAGAAAGTCAAGTGTGAGTCGACTGGTTTGTGGTATCAGTATTGTAGGGCAATCATTTTGCCTCAAGTTCGTCGAGGCTAACCGCTTATCGGATACCCTCTTCCAAATATCCGAGGGACTGAAGTCCCTCCCACATTCTGGGAAAGCGGCAGGGGTTTTAGTCCCTTTGTTATTACCGGGATGAGACCCGTAGGGTTGGGGAGCTAACTAGATGAGCTCACGAATCGGCTGAATGCCCGGATCCACGAGGTAATGCGGCCGGCCTCGACTATCCTGCACCGTCGCCGTGCTGAGATCGATTCCGATGTTGTGATAGAGCGTGGCAAACACCTCCTGAAATTTGACCGGCCGTTCCACCGGCTCGGCGCCAATGCGATCCGTGACCCCAATGACCTGACCCGTGCGCATGCCACCCCCGGCCATGAGGGCGTAGGACACCTTGGGCCAGTGATCCCGGCTGTTCCTCTTGTTGATCTTCGGCGTCCGGCCAAACTCACCCCAAACGACCACCGAGACGTCCTCGTCCAGCCCGCGCTCGTGCAGATCGGTGATCAAGGCGGAGAGTCCTTGGTCGAGTAAGGGAAACTCCTCGCGCGAACGCGGAAAATTCATCCCGTCACCCCCATGCCAATCCCAACGGCTGTAATTGAGCGAGACCACCCGCGCTCCCGCCTCAACCAATCGGCGAGCCACGAGAAAATTGCGGATCATCTTGGGCGCGCCATCGCGCTGGTAGGCCGGGTCATTCTGACCGTAGCGTTCAAGGATCTTGGGATCCTCCTTCGAGAGATCCAATGCATTGACCAGACCCGCACCTGAAAGGATGTTGAGCGCCTGCCCATGAAAGTTGTCCAAGCCATCCATGGCACCGGTGGCATCGGCTTCTCTACGAAAAAGGTCGACCGAACGCAAGAGCCGGTCACGATTCCGCAGCCGCTCTAACGTGATCCCCTCCAAGGTCATGTCCCGAGCCTTGGCATTGGGATCCTTGGCCACCAGATTCATGGGCGCATGCGCCGGTCCCATGAGGCCCCCGCCCTGCGGATTGCCCCAACCGCGAAATCGCGAGGGGTACATCAAGGCGAGGTTTGCCGGGATGTTAGGATTGGCGCCCTGAAGTTTGGAAACCCAGGCACCAAATGACGGCCATCCTCCGGGAGGCGCGATGTCTTTCTTCGTCCGTCCCGTCATGCATTGGAAACAATCGTGATGCCCCTCGGAATCGGCAATTGATCGAATGATGGCAAACTTGTCCGCCATCTTCGCCAACCGGGGAAAGAGTTCACAAATCTGCATGCCAGGCACATTGGTCCCAATGGGCCGGAATTCGCCACGCACTTCCGAGGGCGCCTCCGGCTTGAGATCAAACATGTCGAGATGGGATGGCCCGCCCGGCAAAAAGATATTGATGATCGCCTTGTTGGAGGAGCCCGTGCCCGCTCGCGCTTCGAGCGAAAGCAGCTGAGGAAGGGAAAGCCCTCCCGCGGCCATGGCACCCACTTTGAGAAACCCGCGCCGTGAAACACCATCACAATGCGTTCGCCGACGATCCAGACGTCCAAGAATGTCAAGCATGCTTAAGAATCTACCGAACAAATGGCCACGACGCAATGGCCGATTCGACCCGGCCACCCTCGGCAAACCGGGAAATCCTCTTTGCATCCGGCGGGCATTTTCTAAGGTCAGCAGCATGAGACCACCGTCGACCTCTCCGTTCTACCTTGTCCTCGCCTTTTTCCTTGGCGCCTGGACGATCACGTCGCCAGCCGAGGCCGATCCTCCGGCCGGCCAGCGAAACATTTTGCTCATTCTCAGTGACGACCATCGCCATGACTTCATGGGCTTCATGGAGCAGGCGCCCGCCTTCCTCGAGACGCCCCATCTCGATCGCATCGCCAGTGAGGGAGCCCATCTCATCAACGCCTTCGTCAGCACCTCGCTCTGCTCCCCCAGCCGCGCCTCCATCCTCACCGGCCAGTACATGCACCACCACCGGGTGGTCGACAACCAACGCCCCGTAGCCGAGGGAACGCGTTTCTTCCCCGAGTACCTCCAGGCTGCCGGCTACCAGACCGCCTTCATCGGCAAATGGCACATGGGCCACGAGAACGACGAGCCCCGGAAGGGATTCGATTACTGGGTCAGTTTCAAAGGGCAAGGCACCTACTTTGATCCGGAACTCAATATCAATGGCAAACGCCAGTCTTTCAAAGGATACACCACCGATATCCTGGCCGAGCAAGCCTTGAACTGGCTGCACGAGAAACGCGCCCCTAACAAACCCTTTCTCCTCTATCTCTCATTCAAGGCGGTGCACTACCCCTTCACTCCGGCGCCACGCCATCACGGCCGTTACCAGGACAAACCCATCCCCTATCCCGAGACGATGGCCTTCACCGAGGAAAACTATCGCACCCAGCCCAAATGGCTCAAGGAACGCCGCTTCGGCATTCATGGGATCGATCACATGGAGACCGGCGCCTTCGACCAGGATCCCGTACCTTCCTTCGACGATCTCTATTGGCGTTTCTGCGAGACTGTCCACGGCCTCGATGAAAACGTGGGCAAAGTCTTCGACTACCTTGGCCAAAACTCTCTCAAAGACAACACCCTCACCATGTATCTGGGAGACAACGGCTTTGCCCTCGGCGAACACGGGTTCTACGACAAGCGGGATGCCTTTGAAGCATCCATCCGCATCCCCATGCTGGCGCACGCCCCCGGCGTCATCCAACCTGGCACTGAGATCTCCCCCATGGTGCAAAACATCGACGTGGCGCCCACCCTTCTCAGCTATGCCGGCGTCCCCATCCCTGAAAAGCCCGCCATGGACGGCCAGTCATTTCTCCCCTTACTCAAGGGCGAAGCCCTCGAATCATGGCGGGATCACATCCTCTACGAGTATCACTGGGAATGGAATTTCCCCGCCCAACCAACCACGCTCGCCATCCGTGGCGATCGCTACAAGTACATCTACTACCATGGCATCTGGGACCGAAACGGCTTTTACGATCTACAGACCGATCCCCACGAACGTCACAACCTGATCGACATCCCCGCCTTCCAAGAACGCATCCAAGCCATGAGAACCCAACTCTTCACCGAGCTTGAAACCTCCGGCGGCCTCACCATGCCACTGCGCCCGCCCAAGGGCGTGCAGTTCTACGATCGTAAATTGCAAAGATGATCGTAAGGCTCGCACAGAGGCACGGAGGCACGGAGGTTTAGTTAGCCTGAGCGATGCCAGCCATGCAGAGATTGCTGCCAATCTGGACGCATTCCCATATTCACAGAATATAAATCTCAAAAAAGAAAAACTCCGCGCCTCTGTGTCTCTGTGCGAGAAAATCGGATCACCCACAGCGTCATTCGCTAGTCCAGCTCCCGCTCAAGGGTCGCTATGGTTTCCCCTGAGATATCGACGGTTCGATGTGTGGTCATCCCATCCCCCCACCGAACCGTCACCTCCACCGAGTCACCCGACCGACCGCCGAAGTAGAGCGTGGTTGACGACTGCCCCAGGTAACCACTCCCTGCATAAACTTCCGTCATCTGGTTGGGCACGTCGGACCCATTGACAGAGACCCTTGCGCCAATCGCCTCGGGACCCGAGAGCCGAAGAGCAAAGCCCGAAGAATTGGCTAACTGATTCGCCCAGAAGAGAGGCTGATCATCATTTACCGTGAAGCTCAAATCCGGACGTCCATCGCCATTGCCATCGGTCACAATCACACTCTTGGCATCACCCGGTACCATGACCCCGGATTCACCCGGCTCCAGCACATGAAAGCCCGCCTCGCCCCCGCGGAGGACCAGGCTCACCCCTCCATCCAGGCGCCCCGTCTCGACTTGAGCCGTGAAATGATTCTGGGCCAGCACGAGATCGCTCCAACCGTCGCCATCGATGTCCGTCAACGCCACTCCAAACGCGGGCGCGATCTGGGCCAGCCGCGGCAGCGCCTCAAATTCAAAACGCCCCTTGCCATCGTTGCGAAACACCCCCGAATCCAAGGTATTGGCCGCGTAGCGACGGGCTGATTGTAGGACCACGTCCGTGTAGATATCCGTCAGCGACGCCCTGGCAAACTCCTCGTAAGTGCCAAACTTCCGCGCCAGATGCGGCATGGCATTAGTGGAGCAGCTCTTGCCCCGCACGGGCAACAACCCTCCGTAGCCCATCTTGGCTTCGATCATTCGTGGGCCCGATCGACTCCCAAAATGTCCATAGTAGAGTAGGACAGGCTTCTCAGCACTGGCGCGATACTTCGTATTCCGCCCGAGATTGGTCGCGACGTAGTCGATGTCCCCGTCATTGTCCACGTCCCCTCCCGCGAGCCCGTTCCACCACCCTGTCCAACGCTCGAGCCCCGAAGTTTCATGCGCATCGACAAGTTTACCCTGACGGTTTCGCCACAACTTCAGCGGACCCCATTCGTGCGTCACCATGAGATCGAGCCAGCCATCGTCGTCGACGTCAGTCCAAAGGGCACTGGTGACCAGACCGGTCGATTGCAATCCCGGCGCCAAGCGTTCTGTTCCATCAGTAAAGGTGCCATCGTCATTCACGAGCAATCGGCTCGAGGGCGTTTCGGGATAGCGACCGGGCACGGAACGTCCGCCCACAAAAAGATCCAGATCACCATCGCGATCAACGTCGGCTGCGCAAACGACGCTCCCACTATCGCGAATATCCGGCGTGGCCTGAAGCGCAATGGAGAATTCTCCCTGGCCATCATTCCTATAAAGGCGATCTCGCAAAAGCACCGAACTCTTCCCCGTCGGATCACATTCCACGCTCCCGCTGACCACATAGAGATCCAGATCACCATCGGCATCCGCGTCGAAAAAAAGCGATCCCATGTCCTCGAAATTCCTCGCAAACCCGCCGAAATCGGCCTGGCCTGACAACTGAAAACCGCCGCCCGGTTGATTGAGAAAGAGTCGACCTTCCTGGCCCGCGCCCCCGCCGAAATAGACGTCCTCATCCCCGTCGCCATCCACGTCGCCCCAGGCCTGTCCCGGGCCTAACTGAGAGAGCTTGAAAGGCAAGAGGGGTTGTCGTTTGAAATCATCGAACGGACGCTCCCGATGACGCGCCTCCATTGGCAGTGGAAGATGCCTGAACATGGGACTCGCCTGCGATCCGTCATCATCCGTGCGTTTTTCCCCCGACTCCTCAAGCACATAGTGCTGACCGCTCCTCAGTCTCTCAAACCGCTGCCGCACGCCGCTGGGCCAAACGACCGCGAGATCGAATTGCGACGCCTCTCCCAATCCAAAATGCAAGCGAGGCGCATCGGAAGACATGAACCCGCGTGCCAGCGTGAGATACCGCATCTGGCGTCCGGCATCCGCCTCTAAAGTCACCTTGGCCCCGATCCCATACCGGTTGCTCTCCCGGCCACGAAGCTCGATCACCGCACACCGATTCCTTTTCTCGCGATTCCGATAGAGGAAGACCGGCCCTTCAAAATTGTTCACTACCAGATCCAAATCACCATCATTGTCCAAATCCACCGCCGAGCAGCCGAAACTCACACTGTTCTCGCCCAGCCCCCAGGCGGCACTCACATCATCAAAACGCCAGTTTCCCCCGTTGCGAAAAACCAGATTGGCATCGTCGTTCACCGGCGAGGCAAGCCACATCTCCCGCGTGTTCTTCCAAGCCCCGAGCTTCTTTTCCCTGGCCTTGAGATCGCTGTGAAACCAGTTCCGCGTCATCCCATTGGTGAAATAGACATCGCTCCTCCCATCGTTGTCAAAATCCGCCGCCTTGACCGACCAGGTCCAGTCGGAATTGGCCAGACCGGCCAGGTGCGCCAGTTCCTGAAACCGTCCCGCCCCCGTGTTGCGATAGACGGCATTGCGCATGTACTGCGGCGGGGAGGCGAATGTGAGGAACCAGTTCGATTCCGCCATGTCCCCCATGGAGAGCTTCTGCTTGTAATGCGTCGTCCCCGCCATGTCCGTCGCGATAAAATCGAGCCGCCCGTCGTTGTCGAGATCGGCGGCATCGGCCCCCATGGAAAACCAAGGCGTGTGCGGCAGCCAATCCTTGCTTCGCTCGGTGAAGGTCCCGTCGCCATTGTTGTGCCAGAGCTGATCGGGACCGGTGAAATCGTTCGCCACGTAGAGATCCGGGTAGCGGTCGTCATCCACATCCCACCAGGTCGCGGAAAGCCCCATGAAGTTTCCCCCCATCCCCGCCTCCGAAGTCCGTTCCACAAATGTCCCATCGCCTTCATTGAGATAGAAACGATCCGCCTGCCCGCCCTTCACCATGCCAAGCCCCACATCCGGCCGGTCCATGACGTTGAACAGCTCGCGATAGTTCTCCGGCAACACACGCTGCCCGTTTCTTTCCACCAACGCGGGCTTTGCCAGCTCGGCGGGTGTCAATCGATTCGTCAGCAAGTAACCATCGAGATCCCCATCCAAATCGACATCGGCGAAAGCCATCATCACGCTGGCCCCGGAGAACGCTAGGCCGGCATTCGAAGCCGCCTCTTCAAAGGTGCCATCACCTCGATTTCGATACAACCGGTTCGGGCTGTCATAGGCACAAACGAAAAGATCCAGATGCCCGTCATTGTCCACATCGGCAAAGGTCGCTCCCGTCGACCAAAAGTCGCCGGCCAATCCCGTCGCCGCGGTGACGTTCTCGAAACGAAACCCACCGAGGTTACGATACAATTGCTGCCCGCCCATGGGCCTGGTGAGGAAAATGTCCAGGAGCCCATCGTTATCGTAATCGCCCGTGGCCACACCGCCGCCCACCACGGCGTTGGCAATCTCATGGTCTTTCTCCGGAGGCGGGTCCCAGATCCTGACAAAATCGATTCCGCTCTGGCCCGACACCACACGCTTGAACATCGGGTCCCCACTCCCGTTGATCTCAATCGATGAACGCAAGGGTGTGCTCCGCAATCCCACCGAAACCGGCGGGGCACTCTTCGACGGCGAAGATACGTTCCGATCACATCCCGCCATGAGCCCAAGGAGGACCCATGCGCCGAGGAGACGAAGCCACCACGCCATCACTCAACCACCGAGAGACGATAGTAACCCTCATTGAGGCCCACGCGGGCGGCATCGTCGTCGACAAAGGACATCAGATTCCCATCGCCCTCGATCGTTTCGACCACTTGCCAGTCTCCATCCAGCGTGGTCGAATACTCCACGACGTAGGTCACGCCGGCCTCCGTCTGCCAGCCGAGAGAGACGTCGTTGTTTGCCAGGCGGGAGACTTCGGAAATGGCGAATCCAGGATCGCGATCGCCTCCTGGATCACCGCCGCCATCGGGGGGAGGCTCCGCCAGCGCTTCAATCTCTTCGGGCGTCAACACCCGATCCCAAATGGCCACCTCATCGATCAGGCCGACGAAGTTCTCCGCCCCTTCGCCTCCCGGTGTCCGGCCGATATACACCAGATCACCCGGATTATCGGCCAGCCCGTTGAAACTTTGATTCGCGTAATCCTCAACCTCCACCCCATCAATGTAAATCCTTCCCGGATCATCCTCCACCAGATCACGTTGAAATGTCAGGGCCACATGATGCCATTCGTTATCGGTCACGATGGCCTCACCCGCGGCAACCCAATCAGCGCCCCAGCCCACCATTGAGATTGCGCCCGCAGGAGACCCACCTTCATCGAGAGGCTCACCTTCGGGACCGTCCTCACCACCGGGCGAAATATAGAACTTCTTCTCCGCCTCCTCCCACTCGTCGTCGTCGCTCTGTTTACTAATGATCGTGAGCCCGGCCCGATCCGTCTTGATCCAGGCGGCATAGGTGAAATCGGCATCACCGAGTTCCGTGATCCCGTCCCCAGTCGCGACCCAGGCATCACCGTCAAATGACAACACCGCCCCGCGATCCGGGTCATCGACCCACGCCGCATTCACCAATGTGCCGTCATGCCCGCCGTCGGAAACGTCCTCGGTCACTTCACCCTCGCCTTCATCAAAGGGCCAGTGCGCCACCGGAGGCGTGGCCTCGAAAACGCCGCCTTCAAAGGGAGTCGCTCCATTGGCCAGGGCCGCAATTTCGTTGGGATTGAGAACCGCATTCCACACCGCGACCTCATCAATGCGGCCATTGAAATTCACCGTCCCTTCCCCTCCCGGCGTCCGGCCAATGTACATCGTGTCTGTGCTATTGTCCGCCAGCCCGTTGTAGCTCTGCTCCGAGTAATCTTCCACCTCGACGCCGTCGATATAGATCCGGCCGGGATCATCATCGACCGCTTCCCGTTCAAAGGTTAGGGCAACGTGATGCCACTCGCCGTCGGCCACGCTTGGCGTTTCCGGGCTGGCGGCAATCCAGTCCGTCCCCCATCCCACTGTGGCGATATTGCCAGGACCAATCTCCACCTCATCCCCGCCGTCGATTCCCGGCGAAACGTAAAATTTCTTCTCCGCTTCCTCCCATTCCTCGTTGTCGTTCTGCTTACTCAAGATCACGCCACCGGGAACATCCGTCTTGAGCCAGGCCGAATAGGTGAAATCCGCATCACCCATCTCCACGACAAAGGCGTCCATGCTGACCCAGGAATCGCCATCGAACTCCAGAACACTAGCTCGGTCTCCCTCATCTTCCACCCACTCCGCGCCTGACAAACTGCCGTCATTCCCCAGGCCCGATCCATCGGCCGCGGTGTTGCCTGCCCCCTCATCAAAATTCCAGTAGCCCTTGAGCTCCGCCACGACACGAGAGAGGCCGACGGGAAAACTTCCCGCGTCGTCCGGATCCGTCCCCGCAATGATCTCTGCGCGATCGTTCACCCCGTCGCCATCGGTATCCTCTTCCAGAGGATCGGTGTCGTGGTCATTCACTTCTTCGGCATCTGTCAGACCATCGCCATCGGAATCCGGTTCGCTGGGATTGGTTTCGAACTCATTGACCTCCGCGCCGTCATTGAGTCCGTCCCCATCGGAGTCCGCCTCCGTCGGATCCGTACTGCTGGCAAACTCGTCTTCGTTCGTCAGCCCATCCCCGTCACCGTCACCATCGCCCGATTGATCCAGATTGCCGAAGAACGCCGTCTCCCAGAGATCGAGCAAACCATCGTTGTCACTATCACTGGCACCGGCATCGATCGTGAGGGCTCCCACACCTGCGGCCAAGAGTGCGATGTCCTCCGCCGGAAGCGCGGAATTCCACAGGGCCACGTCATCGATCAAGCCGACAAAATGATTCGTCCCCTCCCCGCCCGGCGTCCGGCCGATGAAGACCAGGTCGCCCTCATTATCCACCAGGCCGTTGAAATTGTTCACCGCGTACTCCGCCACTTCCTCACCATCGATAAACACCTTGCCCGGGTTCTCCTCTTCACTCTCGAACTCCCAGGTCAAAGCGACGTGATGCCATTCACCGTCGTCCACCGGCGCATTGTCGGCCCCGACAAAATCCGCACCCCAACCGACCATCGTGATATTGCCCTCCACACCCTCCTCATCCGGAGGACCGGGAGAGACGTAGAACTTTTTCTCCGCTTCCTCCCACAGATTGTTGTCGTTTTGCTTACTGACAATGACACCTCCAGGCTCATCCGTCTTGATCCAAGCAGCATACGTGAAATCGCCCTCACCGAACTCCCCCACGCCGTCGTTGGTCGCCACCCAGGCTTCCCCTCCGAACTCCAGTGCCGGACCGCGCTGAGAATCGATGACCCATTCAGCGCCCAGAACCTCCCCGAGATTCGCCTGATCAGAAAAATCGCCGACCACGCTCCCCGCTCCCTCGTTGAAGGGATAGTAGGCCACGAGCGATTCCCGTTGATGATCCAGCCCCCGGGGAATGTCTTCCGCATCATTGGGATCGGAACCGGCAGCGATCTCAGTTCCATCAATGAAACCATCGTCATCTGAATCGCTCTTGTTAGGATCCGTGCCATGGGTCGCGACCTCCTCACTGTCGTTCAACTGATCCCCGTCGGAATCCGCCAGCCGGGGATCCGTCTGATGGGTGTTGAATTCCTCGGCATCCGTGAGGCCGTCGCCATCCGTGTCGGCCTTTCCCGGGTCCGAGTTCACCTCCGTCACTTCCTGCCCATCGGGCAATCCGTCATCATCCGTGTCCGCCTTGGTGGGGTCGCTCCCCGCGGTGAACTCGCCGCTGGCAGTGAGCCCGTCACCATCACCATCATCGTCAGCGCCCTTCGACAGATCGCCGTAAACCGAGACCTCCCAGGAATCGAGCAGGCCGTCCGCATCCGTATCCTCCCCACCCACGATCAGCCGTCCCCCTCCATCGATGAACTGCTCGGCCGCATCCAGATCGTCGGCCAGGTTCTGCCAGGCATACGTCCCGGCCGGGACGGCAAAGTCGCCAAAGAACACTTCACTGAACGCGAGGTCCTGATCCAGGATCACGCGGATGTTCTCCGTGTCCAATCGCAGCACGCCGTCCTGGTTGAACAAGTTGTAGTCGAGATCCAGCGTCCCGTTGATCAAGGTGACGTCACCACGGCCCAGCGAGCTCGGCGTCACCGCCACCAACTCGCCACCGGCCACCGTCCAGTGACCGGCAAAATCATTGCCCGCTCCGGACAAGAGAACACGGCCGCGATCCTCCTGCTCCTCGGCCAACTCTTGATTGATCGTGATCGCGGCCTCGCCGCTGATCTGACTGCGGATCTCGATCACATCGCTGTTGCCCTCAAGCGTGATCGTCGAGTCCTCCACCACCGTCAATTGACCGGAGACCGCGCGATGCCCGCCATCGACCGCGAGGTTCCCTCCGCCCAGCCGCAAATCCGCAATCTCCGCCGCGGTCCCCGGGAGGTGAGTCAATAACAGGGTCCCTCCAGGCAGGAGTTCCAAAGAGTCCCCGGGGAATACTGGACCCGCCACTTCAGGCGTGATCAATTCGCCGCCGCCGCCATCGACCAGGTAATTGCTCCCCGCGGCCGCCGGTTCATCGTCACTCCAGGCATCGGCCGAATCCCAGGGTTCCCCGCCGCTGGTGAGCAGGACCGCATTGGCCACCGGCGTGCTGTTGGCGTCGTTTGGGTCGGTGCGGAACGCCACCTCCGTGCTGTCACTTGCGCCATCACCATCCGTATCCGCGTTGTTAGGATCCGTCCCCAGATCTTCCTCTCGCAAATTATTCAACCCATCGTCGTCCGGATCGCTCACGCCACTGGAATCCAGGTTGCCGAAATGGGTCAGCTCCCAATCGTCAGGCAAAAAATCCGCATCGTCATCCCCCTCGGGCGCCGGAATGGCCGGCGCACCCGCCGCCAGTAACGCAATCTCATCCGCCGTCAGAACGGTCTGCCAAATGGCGACTTCGTCGATGGCGCCAACAAAGTTCTCCACCCCTTCCCCGCCCGGCGTGCGGCCGATATAGACGGTGTCCGTCGGGATATCCGCCAGGCCGTTGAATCCCTGATTGGCATAACTGGGAATCTCCACGCCATCGACATAGATCTTGCCGGGCTCCGCTCCAACATCGTCTCGCGATAGCGTGAGGGCCACGTGATGCCAGCCGCCATCGGCCACGTTTAGGGCATCACCCCCCGAAGCCACCCAATCGACACCCCAGCCCACCATGCTGAGACCGCCCTCCTCGGCCCCGCCATCATCATCGCCGTCTTCCCCGGGAGAAACGTAGAATTTCTTTTCCGCTTCGGACCATTCATCATCGTCACTCTGCTTGCTAATGATACTGCCAGGCTCTTCAGTGCGGATCCATGCCGCGTAAGTGAAATCGTCATCTCCCAGTTCCGCAACGAACTCTCCCGTGGCTACCCAGGCGTCTCCGTCAAACTCCAGGGCCGTTCCCCGCTCGGGGTCATCCGTGATCCACTCGGCTCCTTCAATCGCCCCAACAATTCCGTTAGGGGACAGATCCGCCGTCGTCGCCCCAGTCCCCTCATCAAAGCGCCAATAACCTCGAAGGTCTTCGACCTTGCCCGCAAGATCCTGAGCCATCGTGACACCCGGGAAAATACTGCTGCACGCCACGATCAGCATGCCCATTGTTAGAGCCTTGAAGCGTCTCATCATCCATTGAAGGGGTTCGACCCGTTCAATGAAATAATCAGAGAAAAGTCAAGGCTGTGCTACTCCAGGGCAGAAAGCGCACACTTATTGGCGAGCCACGCGGTAGTAGGCCGCCACGTTTTCCTGCGGTTCAACGGCGAGTTCGGTTTCGCTCTCTTCCCCCGCCGCCGTCATGACCTCGCCCACGCTTTCCCAGTCGATCAGATTCAATGACCGCTGCACCTGGTAGTCGTCTCCCGCAAGACTCCGCCACCCCAATGTTAGGCGATCATTCTCCTGATCGAAATCCGCCTTGGTCAATACCACCACCTGTGCCGGACCACCCGAATCCTGTTCGCCGTCACCAGGGCTAGGATCCATCGCCACCCAGTTGTTTGGATCCTCTAGATCGGCTTCCGCCGTCCAGTTGTTCAAGACGATGGCCGAGCCATCGCCGTCAGCCTCCACGGGCCATGGCTCGTCGTCAGAATAATCGAACTCGATCAGGATCTCATCGTGAAAACCTCTCAAACGCACCGTCCCACCGCCGTTGTCCAACCGGTCGTTACCAAAGGTTCCCACGATGTGGGCCTTGTCACCATAACGCAGACGAAAGGCAGCCTCATCGCGCACCACGACGGCAAAGGCTCCTGGTTGCAAAGTTAGGGTTCCTGTCCGGGGCAAGTTGACGTCGACTTCCCGGCTGAAACGTAGCCCCACGAGGTCAACCGGCGCGTCTCCCGAGTTGGCGATCTCGAGGTACTCGAAATCGTCATCGTTGAGATCGGGCATGACCGCGAGTTCCGCCTCCGTGGGATCGGCGGGATGGTACATGATCTCCGAGATCACGAGATTCGCACGGCTCGGCGCCCTCTCATCCACGCGATAGCGTCCGACGAAGGGCGGGCTCCACAGCTCATCCGGTGACAACCGAAATCGTGAAGTGAGCGTCGAGGATTCTGTGAGGACGAGCGGATCTACCGAAAGTGCCGTGGTCGCGGGCTCGCCCCCAGCCGCGCGCGGATCCGATCCATCCAGGGTATAGTAGACGCCACCCTTGTTGAAGAGGCTGGGCGAACGCTGGGACACTTCCACCATTCCCTCAAACTCGCCCGGCGCCGGGTTCACCTTGGGTAGGCGCGGATGGATCCATCCGTCATCCATCCACTGCAAGCGGAGGTCGGCCCAGATCTTGATATGGTCGATGTGTTGCTCCCACGTATCGTAGATGATCCCTGAGCGTTCTGTAAGAGCCCGAAATTCGTCCTCCTTGAAATCGTAGAGGCCGCTCTGGAATCCCGTGGTGCGCTTGCCCAGGGTCCGCCAGCGATCGTGATTGCGGTGGGCCGGACTGTCTTCCGCGCCGTTGTCACCCACGAGCCCGGCATGCCGATCGATTCTCTCGTTGAATTGATCGATGTTCAAGATTCCCTGGCGCAACGCAAAATAACGATCCTTGAGCCGCTGCAAAAAATCGGGATCGGCCAGGAGAGGCGTATTCCAATCGAAGATACTGGAGGAGGATTCCTCTCCTCGGCGATTGTAGTTATGTTCATACTGCCAATCCTCGATCTCGTGAGAATTGAAGCAGCAGGAGACACCAAAACTCAAATTGTAATCCCATAGCGGTCCACTAACCAATTTCCCCTCGCGGTCCTTGTGCCAGTAGGCGCTGCGCACGTAGGAATCCTGTTCCCGGGCAAACTCATTGATGATGAGGGTATCGACGAAGGAATCGACATCGATGTACTTGGCATAACCGTCGACGGGATCGTTGACCTCTTCGGAACGCAGCACCTGATCGAAGGCATTGACATAGTCACTGATCCAATCGATCTGCTCTTCACTGATCTCGGCCGGCTCCATGATTTCGAAATGCCGCCACGCCCCCTTGATGCGCGGGGGTTCAGAGACGCCGGCCTCATGCCGGATGATATAACCGCCGGAAATTCGGGGCTCCTCATTGTCCTGCGGGGTGAGGTTTTTCAGATCGATCCGGCTATTGGATATCTCGATGGCCTCGGTCAGGACATAGACACCTTCGTAGTCGTCCATCGTGAGACTGCCATCGTCGGTCTTGAGGAACAATTCGCAATAGGCCGTGCGCGAGGCTTCCAATCCCATGTCGCGCCCCAACTCATAGACCACGGCATTGCGAATCAGCGCTTCATCGGCATAGGGAGCTCCCAGAACCCAGTCACTCTCGCGCGGCAAGCCCAGCAGCGGGACGGATTTCTCCTCTTCACCGGAATCAATGATCTCCATGCGGTACTGTTTCTTAGCAAAACCCGAGGAACTCTGCCCTCGAATGCGGATTTGAGCGCTCTCGGCCACGGCCGATTCTCTCGCTAGAGTCGTGCGCCCCTCGTCGTTCTGGAAGATTGATAGGGAAAAGCGATTGTAGTCGCCTTGATCCGGGCGGCCCGTTCCATGACTGTCGAGAACGACGAGCGGCAGATTGGATTCGAAGGCCGCCACATCCTCGTCCAGATGAACGAAGGATCCCGTGGTCAAGGCACTATTCGGTTGCCCGTTTTTTTTCGCCACCGCGGTGATAAACATGCTGCGATCAATCTCAATGGGCCCCTCGTAGCGCTTGGCGTTGAAGAGGGACGGCGCCAATCCTTCCAGTGCATAGAGAATTTCGGCGTCGGGCGTCTCCGTCGATAGTTCCAATGTGAGTGTTCCGCCAAAGGCTTGGCTGGGGAGGGAGAATTTCACCTCGGACACCGGCTTTCCCAGACTGATATCGTTCGGCTGTCCCGGCGTCGGCTTGCTCATGAACCCATCGGCTTCACTGTACGACACATCGGGCACCTGCACTGGGTAGGGCGACGCAAAGCCGGAGAGAACCTCCGTGCCGTTCGTCAAGGCGAGGAGATCTCCCCCCGCCGCCAGACGGAAGTTGGTGTGCCAAGTCCCCGCCGGATCGTCGCGATCCTTGTTCGAGGCGAAGATCACGAGAAAACCCGAGGGCTCCAGTGAAAAGCTTGGCAGCGCCCATTTGTCCGGAACTTCCAGATTATCCGTGAGATACAGTCCATCGAGCGACACCACTTCGTTCCCCGCATTGTGCAATTCAATCCAATCCTCCGTATCACCGTCTTCGTCTGTCAAACCGGTGCGATTCGAGGCCATGAACTCCGTGATCTCCAGTTGGGAAAAGGTGACCACGGGAAAGAGAGCGAGAGAGAACGCGAACACGGCAAGGTATTTTCTCATGGCGAAAGAGGGATGATAGCAAAGGGGGACCCGTTGGGCCAGTGCATCACACGATCAATCGCCGGGGCAAGGAAAACAGGCCGGCCACGCCCGGATCCAGGGCTTAGGGACGAATCCCCGTGAGCCACTCGCCGTAGCTCAGATCGGCGTTCCACAGGAGAGGGATCAAGAGGGTCGCCGCAATCCAAAGGATGAGGTTCAAGGGGACGCCGACTTTGGGAAAATCGGCAAAGCGATAGCCTCCGGCGCCATAGACATAGGTGTTCGTCTGATACCCGATCGGGGTGGCAAAACTCGCGCTGCAACCGAACATGATGGCGACAATGAAGGGGCGGGCGTCCATTCCCAGATTGGCCGCGATTCCGATGACGATGGGCGTGAGCAAGGCGGCCACGGCATTGTTGCTAATCAGTTCCGTCATGATGGAACTCAAGAGGTAGACCACACCGAGAATGATGATCGGACTCGCATTGCCAAAACCAGATTCGATGAGATTCGCGATCTGCTGCGCGCCTCCGGAACTCTCCATCGCCTTGCCCAACGCTAACATGCCAAAAATCATGAAGACGATGGTCCACTGCACCGCCCCATAGGCTTCCTTGGGCTCGAGACAACGCGTCGCCAGCATGGCCACGGCGGCGAGGAGAGCCAGCCCGGAAATGGGAGCACTGCCAAGGGAGGCGCCGATGACGAAGCCCAGCACGATGAAGGCCGCGATCCAACGTTTGGCCGGCGATTTCACATCCCGCTTGGGCGGCTCATCCATGATGAGAAAATCATGCGCCCTCCCCAGGCGATTCATGCCATCAACCGTGCCCTCCAATACCAGCGTGTCTCCCACCCGCAGCCGCACCTGCTCCAAGCGCTTTCTCAGGTCCACTCCCTTGCGATGCACCGCGAGGATGAGCACGCCGTAGCGCTGACGAAAGCGAAGCTCCCGCAAGGTCTTGCCCGCGAGTGAAGATTGCGGGCCGATGACACCCTCCATCAGCTTCAATTGCTGGGTTTCCATCTCCGATACCTGAAGATGACGTTGCGCCGGGAACTGTAGTCCTCCCGTCATCTTGAAATCCTCGAAACTGGCGCCGTGCACCGTGAGACGTATCCGGTCCCGGGCTTCAATCACCAGTTTGTCTAACGGATCAGTCATCACCGTCCCCCGGCGCCGCACTTCCAAAATGCGGGCCTCGGGAAACTCCTTGATCAACGTCTCGATCAAGGTTTTCCCCACCAGGGGCGAGGACTCTTCCACCATCACCTGCGTGAGAAAATGACGCTTCTTCCGGTCGGCCACCACCTCTTGCAGCGACTCCCGCGCAGGGAGCAGTTTTCGCCCCAAGGTGAGCATGTAGACAAAACCGATCGCGGCATAAATGAGGCCTAACTTGGAGACTTCAAACATGGTGAACGGCTGGAAAGGCTCGGATCGCGAAGCGAAGACGTCCTGGGCGGCCCCGTCGATGATCAAATTGGTCGAAGTCCCGGTCAGCGTACAGGTCCCTCCGAGGATCGAGGCAAACGAAAGGGGAATGAGCAATCGCGAAGCCTTGAGATCACTCTGGCGGGAGAGGGCCACGACGATGGGAAGAAAGACGACGACGATCGGCGTGTTGTTGACAAAAGCCGAGAGCACCGCCGCGAGGATCATCATGACAATGAGAACACGCATCTCCGTGTTCCCTGCGACCCTGGAAAAGAGGCCGCCGATCACATCAATGCACCCCGTGCGTTCCAGGCCGGCGCTGAGGACGAACATGGCCGCCACCGTGAGGGGCGCAGGGTTGCTGAAGACGGACAACAAATCATCGGTCGAGAGCACGCCCGTGGCCCAGAGCGCCATCATGGCGGAGAGGGCCACGACATCCGGCGGGGCCCATTCCCGGAAAAACGCCAAGACCACCCCGGCGAGCAGGATGTAGACGATGATGGTTTGGTCGATCATTCAGACGGGTTCACTCCTCACGCGAGGGCTCTCCGAAATACGTCTCAACCAATGCTTTGTCAGGCGGTTTCGTCCAAAAAGTGAAGGCCACCAGCCCCGCCAATGCCCCCACCTGATCCCAGACAAAGGGGTGCAACTGCAGCGGTTTCCAATCCGTGGCATAGAGCACGAGATGGGTCAGGGTCCCTCCCAACATGCCTCCGATCATGCCGCCACCGTTGGCCCGTTTCCAAAAGAGCGCCGCCGTGATCGGCACGAGGAAGGCCGCACCGACGCCGCCACTCGCAAAGACGATGACCTGCTGCAGTTTTTCCGGCGGGCGCACCGCCGCGAGAAAAGCCGCCGTCCCGATGGCGGCCGTCGCCAGGTAGCTCAGCCGCCGCACTTTGTCCTCCGGAGCATCCGGACGGACAAATCTCTGGTAAACGTCCCGCACCAGCGATGACGACGCCACTAGCAAAAAGCTGTCCACGCTCGACATCACGGCGGCAAAGGGCGCCGCCAAGAGAAGCCCCGCCAGCCAGGGCACGCCCGCGCCCGCCGTGAGCAGACTAGCCAACTCCGGCATCGTGCGGTCGAAGTCGATCTCCATTCCCGACAAAAGAGTGCGCCCGCAACAAAACACCATGACCAGCGTGAAGTAGATGAAGGAGAAATAGAGACACACGGTGACCATGGCGTAACGCAAGGTTCGCGTTTCTTTAAAGGCCATGAGGCGCACGAGATTTCCCGGCTGCCCCGCCGTGGCAAAGGCCCAGAAGACAAAGAAGCTGAAAGCCGACATCAGTGTGAGGTAGCCCAAGGACTCCTCCTCATCCGGCCCCGGCGCCGTGAGATACACCCCGGGCTGCCCCGCGCCGTGAGCGTAGGGGCGCACCGCTTGCAGAACGGCAACATAGTCCTCCACCACGGCACTCTGTTGACGTTCCACCTCCCAGGGCGTCGTCAGCTGCAGGACCTCCACCGTGCCACTTTGCCTGGCATCCTCCTCAAAGGTCGCCGGCTCCGCCAGACGCAGAACGCCACCATCCACATCATCGCCCGTCCTCACCCACGTGCCCTTGGGCACGATCACCGCGGGACCACCATCCGAACGCGAGAGAATGGCCGCACCTTTGTTTGGCGGGGTCATCGTGGCCAATCGCTCGTTGGCCGCCTTCAATCCTCCCGTCTGCTGCAAGACGAGGATCAACATGATGGCCACACCCAAAACCATGATGACTCCCTGCATGACATCCGTCCACACGACCGCCCGAAACCCACCGTAGACCACGTAAGTCACGACGACCACAGCGAACACCGTGAGACAGAGCAGGTAGTCCGCCTCCGCACCGCCGATC
The DNA here is from genome assembly GCA_028281705.1 of Verrucomicrobiales bacterium. Lineage (GTDB taxonomy): Bacteria > Verrucomicrobiota > Verrucomicrobiia > Verrucomicrobiales > DEV007 > JAACDM01. Next base: position 2,152 of record JANQJH010000160.1, on the reverse strand, counting down.
CACGGGATGGGTTCCTTCACCGAATGAATCCAGGCGACCACGGACTGAAAAAGCGGAACGTCCCACAAGAGCGTGGCCAGGATCTTACTCCCGGCCTTGAACTGTGCCAGGAGATAACAGAACATGAAGAAAACGATGAGGATGGTCGCCACCGCGCCCGCCGCCGGACTCCCCAGCCGGTGTGTTAGAATCTCGGGAAGAGTGAGCGCGCCGGATCTCCGGGAGACCTGGTTCAACCGTTTGCCTAACAAGCCCATCCCAACGATCGGCACCACCATGTATCCCGCGATCCACAGGGCCAAGACCCATCCATGGGTGTAGATCAGTGCCGGAAAACCGACGAAGGTCCCTCCGGAAGCGGCGGTCGCGGCGAAGGTCAAGGCCAGCGCCCAGACACCGAGCGAGCGGCCCCCGAGAAAGTACTCACTGACAAAAGCCTCGGAACGCCGGATCCTTGCCGACCACCAGGCCAAGAGGGCCACGCCGATCATGTAGAAACCAAAACTCAACAAGGGGGCCAGAGACGCCATGCCGCACTCCAGCAAATGCACTCACCTCGCGCAAGACGTGATCCGGCCGAATCTGAGCGCGCCCGGGTGAGAACGGTTGTCAAAACGCTTTCGCCAGCTATTCTCCCGCATGCTCAACACGCCCATCGGACGCCTCCGCGCCATCGGAATGATCGAAGGAGTCTCTTTCCTGATCCTCCTCTTCATCGCCATGCCGCTCAAGTACATCGCCAAGGAACCCCTCGCCGTCAGAGTCGTCGGCATGGCGCACGGGATTCTCTTTCTCCTCTTCTGCCTCGCCCTGCTGATCGTCATGCTCGAGCATCGCTGGAGCATGCGCAAGGCCGCCGGCCCCTTCCTCGCTTCGCTCGTCCCCTTCGGCCCCTTCATCATCGACAAGAAGCTGCGCGCCGAAGACGAAGCGAGAACGCTACCCGAGTAGGCGACCCGATCACGACCATTCCCCTTGCCGGGAGAATTTCTCCCGCGCCGCCTTGCCAAATCGAGCCGCGCCGTCGTCCAGATCTTTCAAGAGTTGCTCCACCGATTTCCCCGTGCTCTGCCGGGCCACGTTGATCAGGTTCTGACACTCGTTGGCATCCATGAACCGGGACGCCTCCAGTAACCGGTCCTCTTCTCCCGGCGGGATGGCGAGAAAGCCGTGCTTGTCCGCGTGGATCAACTGCCCCGGCTGGACGACGGTTCCAAATATCTCCACCGGCGTGTTCCACCGCACCGGCATGGCGTGCGCATGCCCCACGCAAAGACGCCTCGCCAGTGCCTTGAAACCGGCGTTGGTCATTTCATCGACATCTCGAATGGCGCCATCGACGATCACCCCGACACAGCCCAGCGCTCGATGGATATTGGAGTTCACCTCTCCCCAAGCCGAGCCGTAGGTCATGGGCTTGTCCAGATCCTGCATCACTACAATCTTGGGGCCCGGAATGGAACCCACGTACTCACGGTAGGCACTCCAGGCATCAGGATTCTTCAACGCATGCTCCCGGTTTCCCGGCTGCACCACACAGGTCACGGCATAGCCCACCATGGGCCCCATCTGGGGCATGAAATCACGCGTCTCGTCGAGATTGAAGGCATCCCGAGCCGGATCGCCCTCCGTGATCTGTTCCCAACCATTGTAGATCGTCGGCGTGTTCCAACGTTTTAATTGCAGGAGTTCATCGTAAGGCAAGGGAGCGCTCATGGCCAGAGTCAACACGTAGAGAAGACGCCTTGGCAATGAAAGACGGCGAGCCGAGACAATTGTCTCACATTATCATGACTCCCAACGTGAAACCGCCGGTCCCTCAATGTAATCTACCAACTACTCTCCGCGATAGTAACCTTCCGGAGCGGCCAATCGTCCCGCGTCCGTCTCCTCAAACGTCCCCGTCACCCCCATGGCGATCACTTCCCAGCTGATCAAGTCCGTCGAGTAATGAATGTCCGCCGTCTCGCCAGCCGGGACCGTCAAGGTGAAGGCGCCGCCGTCACTCAGTCCCACGTCCTCCAGCGTAAAGGGACGATCACCACCGCCACCCGGCTCAATCCCAGCCAGCTCGCCTAACGAAACCTCCGAGGTCGCGATGGCCACCACTTCCGCTTCCGTCAGCGGGCGGGCCCACAGCGCCACGTCGTCG
>JANQJH010000137.1 GCA_028281705.1 Verrucomicrobiales bacterium | reverse complement strand
CCTCTCTATGTCACCGGCTTAAAATCCGGGCAAATTGGGATCCAACAACCTCGCGCGAATTTGATCGGCGACCTCGAAACACGCAAAACCAACTCCATTTCGCTAGCTACGCCACCTTTCGTCGTTCCTTGCTACTACCTTGCGGAATCGCTGCGCCGAAGATGCTTTGATTCGAGTGCAGTTGTGGTAGGTGTAGGGTGGTCTCTTTCCGGCCGCCCCACCCAGAAATCCCCACCTCGTTCCATGCAAAGCGAACCGCGTTACCCAATGTCGCCCGTTGGCCTGATCGTTGCTTTTTTAGGTTGGCTCGTCCTGTCTTGGAGTGCCCTGGCGGAGGAGGGGGCGCCGCAGCCGTTGGAGATTCTCGTTATTGGTGATGAGATCTCCGCCGTGGTGGCGGATGAGTTGTTGGGCTTTTTCTCGGCCGATCCCGATATCGATGCGGATGTGAGATTAGTTTCCACCGGGCAATCCTCGCTGATTGAGGCATGGACAGCAGACGACTTCCTGGAGTCGACCTTGGCCACGGGCATTTGGGATCATGTGATCTTGCAGGAGAAGATGTTCCTCCCGGCGTTCGCCTTTTTGGCGGAGCATCCGGATCGTTATGGCGAGAATCAGGCCGTGCCGGAGGTTGTGGTCGTCGGGTCGGAGGATTTTTGGTTAGGCGGGGAGCAGTTGGGTCGGGCCGTGGGACAGCGCCCGGGGACCGAGCTGACGCTGCTGCAATCGTGGCCGGCTCAGGACGGAGCCGCCGAATTGACAGAGTTTTTCCCTCCCGCCGATGCCTCCTCGGCGGCGATGTCTGCCTTCACGCGAGCGAGTCTCGAGGGCCTGCGCGAGTTGCTCGAGGCTGAAAATGAGAGTGGGAATCCATTCGTGCGCATTTCGGAATTGGAGGCGGTGTGGGCTGACCTGGAGGACCGCTTGGGTGAGGATCTCTACGGAGACGATCCGCTCTTGGCCGGGCCTGCGATGCACTACGCAACGGCGGCGACCCTCTACCGTCAGCTGGCCCAGCGGGAGGTGACCAATGTGGCTTACGACGGGGTGTTTGAGTCCGCGGTGGCGGCTGCCTACCGCTCGGCGGTGGACATGGTTTTGCACGACTTGGATCCTCTTCCGGATGAGGATCCGCCGACCACGGATGAGGGCGGCGACGGCGAAACGATGGAGCCGGATCCCGATCTGGACGAGCCGAATCCCGATCCAGAGCCAGAACCGGAGCCGGAGCCGATTGTGGCCGAGCCTTTCGACGTTCTTCTGGTTGGAGATTCCTATACCGAGGCGATCGAGGAACACCTCTTGGGTCTCTTCGAGTTCGATCCACGCGCTGAGCTGCGGACATTGCGCGTCATTGGCCGGGGCGGGGAGGATCTGCTGGCGCTCACGCAGGAGTCAGGTGTCTTGACGGACTCGCTTGCCGATGAAGCCTGGGATGCGGTCGTCCTCGAGGAGGCGAACCTTCAATCGGGGCTGGCGGCGGTGTTCGAGAACCGGCGTCAGGCCTTTGATGTGGGCGTCCCGGCGAGTTATCACGTGGCCTCCTACCGCTTCCTAAATGGCGGACGGCTGGCCATCGAGGCGGTGTTGGGACAGGAAGGGCCGTCATTGGTGTTTTTCTCGCCCTGGCCAATGCAGGCCGGGGATCCGGGGCTGGACCAGTTTCCCCGGGAGATGACGCCCGAATCGATGCATGGCTATTTGAGGGAGGGCTACGATCTCCTGGAGGGTCGGGTCCTTCCCGGGGGGAGTGATCGTGTGCGCCTGGCGGACGCCGGCGCCGCCTGGCTGGAGGCGGAAGGGGCCTTGCCGGAGGTGGATTTCTACGGCGATGACGGCGTTTTTGGCGCCTTGCCGGGACGCTACGTAGCCGCCTGTGTGCTCTATGAGGCGATCACCGAGTTCCGTGTTCTGGGAAACGGCTACGCCGCGGGTTTGTCGGCGCCGACGGTCGAGGTGTTGCAGGGGATCGCGGGAGAGGTGTCGGGGATCGAACCGCGGGAGCCGGAGGCGCCTGATCCAGATCCCGGTGGAGGTGAGGGTGGGGGAGACGGCGGCGAAGAGACTGACGGCGGCGACGGTGGCGAGGCGCCCGAAGTGGATCCTGGGGAGCCGCTTTCCGTGCTCCTGGTGGGGAGTCGTCAGCTGGAGTTGGTCGAGGATGAGTTGCTCGGTTTTCTCCAGGCGGATGCGGAGGTTTCGCCGAGTATCACGACGATTGTGGATGATGACTTGCGCTCCATTTCGGAAAACGCATCGCTCAAACAGCAGATCCGTTCGGGAGCCTGGGATGTGGTGATCTTGCAGGAGCACCAATCCCAGCCGGCCTGGGGATGGATCTTCGATCATCATCGCCGGGAATTTTTTGATGCGGGGGTACCGGCCAATTATGTGCTGGGTTCCTATAATTTCTTCAGCGCGGCGAACCGGCTGGCAACAGAGATCCTGAGCTGGAGTTCAGCCCGGGTATTGCTCAGTGTCTCCTGGGCGATCGACGATTCGGAAGGGCCGCTGACTGATTTTCCGCCGCAGGAGACCTCGGCTGAGATGCAGGGCTATACCGATGCGGCGTATGCGGCCTTTCGGGAAAAGATACCGGTGGCTCAGCGGTCCCGGACGTCGCTCGTCGACGTTGGGGGAGCGTGGTTGCGTTCGCGGAAGTGGGGTCCGGGGGTCGATCTCTATGACGAGGCGACGCATGACGGCGGGCCCAAGGGGCATTTCCTCTCGGCGGCGGTGCTCTACGAAGGCATCACGGGACGTTTAGCGGCGGGGAATGCCTACAGCGGCGGGGATCTGCGTCCGGCGGACGCCCAGTTCCTCAAGACGATCGCCGGTGTGCCGGATGACACGCGGGGTGAATTCCTCGGGAGCAAGACCTTGCAGGTGCCTTCGCTGGACCACATCGATCCGGCGACCCCGATCGTCGAGTACCTCAATGCCGGGTTCGACGCCCTGGTGCCAGCCCAGCCGGAGGAGGGGGACGATGAGCTCTTCCAATCGCACGATTTGGACGGGACCAGCGTGTGGGCTAACAACTGGACGGCGAATCTCGATTTTTCCGGGGTGGCCTGGGACAACGGCACCGCGGGCACGCTGGTGACCGATCAGTACATGGTCTATGCGCGCCATTTCCCGCGAGCGGCGGGTTCCGAGGTCCGCTTCGTCGACCGGAATGGAGAGGTCGTGCTCCGCCACGTGGAGTCGCAGAAATTCGTGTGGAACACGGTGATGAACGTGCGGACGGACATCATGGTGGTGCGTCTGGACGAACCGGTTCCCGATACGGTGGCGATTTACCGGCTGGTGCCCGATGATCTCGAGCCGGACCGCTTGTTAGGCGCCAAGGTGATCAATACTTACGGACGGCGGAAGGTTTACCTCTCCGAAGTGTCGCGATTTCAGTTGTTCGAGATCGACTCCGAGCCCGACTTCGAGGTGGTGACGACGCGCCGGAATGCAGATGTCATCGATCCGGCGTGGGATTACGCCTTGGCGTTTGGCGATTCTGGTTATCCGGGTTTTCTCCTGCTCGATGGCGAGCTGCTGCTGTTCAGCACCCACACGTTTGGTGGCTACGGGAGCAAGGGGCCCTACTACGGGGGCCGGGGCAACCAGAGGGGGATCTTGGAGGCCATCGACGACCTCTCCCCGGAAGAGGAATGACCACGGCCGGCCCGGGAACCGTCCAGTAGGGGGTTGCCAGACTCGTCGGGCTTGGTTATGAAGGCGACGATGAAACGAGCTCTTTTTCTCTGTTTTGGTGTCTGGGTTAGTGTTGTCTGCGCCTCGGCGGCGGACCGGCCTAACGTTCTCTTCGTTTTCACCGATGACCACGCGCCGCATGCTATCGGGGCCTACAATGGTTTTCTCAAGTCGGTGAACCCGACGCCGAACATCGATCGTTTGGCGCGGGAGGGCATGGTTTTCGAGGAGAGTTTTTGCACCAACTCGATCTGCGGGCCGAGCCGGGCGGTCATCATGACGGGGAAGCACAGCCATAAGAATGGTTTCATGAACAACGGGAACGCCTTTGATTGGAATCAGCAGACCTTTCCCAAGATCCTGCGGGAGGCCGGTTATCAGACGGCCCTTTACGGCAAGTCGCATTTGAAAGGCAAGCCGCAGGGGTTTGACGACTGGAAGGTGCTGCCCGGGCAGGGCGATTATTACAATCCCTTCCTCATCACGCCGGAGGGGCGGGTTCAGGTGCAAGGCTATTGCACAGACATCGTGACCGATCTCGCGGTGGAATGGCTCTCCCAGGATCGCGATACGGAGAAGCCGTTCTTCCTCATGGTGCAGCACAAGGCGCCGCACCGGTGCTGGATGCCCGCCATCCGCCATCTCCATCTCTACGATGACATCACCATCCCGGAACCAGCGACGTTGTTTGATCGATGGGAAGACAACGCGCCGCCGGCTCGTTATCAGGAACTCGAGATCGACCGGCACATGGACTTGAACTACGATCTCTTTGTCGATCTCACGCCGGAGTTTGATCAGCCGCCTTCGCAGAAGCGCCAGGATCGCTCGGCGTGGAACAACATGAAGCGCATGAGTCCCGGTCAATTGAAGGCCTGGCGGGCGGCTTACGGCCCCAAGGACGAGGAGTTTCACCGGCTCAACCTGGAGGGGAAAGATCTCGTGCGCTGGAAGTACCAGCGCTATGCGAAAAACTACCTGCGATGCATCAAGGGTGTGGACGAGAGCATTGGCCGTCTGCAGGAGACCTTGCGGGAGCTCGGTCTGGATGAGAATACCATCGTGATTTACTCATCCGACCAGGGGTTTTATATCGGCGATCACGGCTGGTACGACAAGCGTTGGATGTATGAGGAGTCGCTCAAGATGCCCTTGATCGTGAAATGGCCGGGCGTCGTCGCTCCGGGAGCGCGGAACACGCACATGGTGCAGAATCTTGATTACGCCCAGACCTTTCTCGATATCGCGGACGCGTCGATTCCCGATGACATGCAGGGGATCTCGATGTTACCGCTGCTCAGGGGGCGCAATCCGGATGACTGGCGCACGCGGCTTTACTATCATTACTACGAATTTCCCAGTGTGCACATGGTGCCGCGGCATTACGGGATCCGGACCAAGCGGCACAAGCTGATGCATTTCTATCAGTTTGGCAATGAATGGGAACTTTACGATTTGGAGAAAGATCCCGAGGAGCTGACGAACCTCTATGGCCGGCCTGGTTTTGAAGGGCTCACGGCCGATTTGAAGAAGCAGTTGAAAGAGCTGCGGGAAGACTACGATGACGACAGCGATGTGTCGGAGAAGCCCGATGAATGGAAGCGCGAGATGCGCTCGGAGGGAGCTTCGGCGCGGACGAATTTGAACTCGTAGTCAGAGGTTTGCACCCTAAGCCGGAAGGTTCATTCCAGAGAGAACGAAAAGGGACTATAAGTCCCAGCCACTTTCTTGGAATGTGGGAGGGACTTCAGTCCCTCGGCTATTTGGAAAAGAGTAAAAGGGGAATCTGATGAAGTGACTCTCGATGAAGGTTATGTTCCAGATAACTTCAATTGGGTTTGAGTTCCACTGAAAGAGCCGACTTCATCAGAGTTCCCGTTTTGCTACTGACTGATCGATCCACCCATTCATTCATCCCATCCACTTCCGTTGGAAAAGAGCAGCGGGGGAGATTGAGGCTCCCCCGCTGCTGTGCACGATACGACCAACTCGTATTTTCCTTCTCAGGAAGTGTTCTAGGAGGCTAATCCTCTCGATGGAGGGGGTTAGCCTTGGGGAACTCCGTAGGCCGGAGCTCCGTGTTCTTCGGCGTCGAGACCGACTTCCTCGAGTTCCTCGGAAACGCGGATTCCGATGGTGACTTTGAGGACGATTATGACGACGAGGGCAAAGACAAAGGCAAAGGCGCCGATGGCGAGGGTGCCCAGCAACTGCGTGCCGAAGCTGTGATCGGCGGAGAAGATGCCCACCGCGAGGGTGCCCCAGATGCCGCAGATGCCGTGCACGGAGATGGCACCGACGGGATCGTCAATGCGGATGCGATCAAAGAAGACGATGGCGAAGACGACGATGGCACCGGCGATGAGGCCGATGATGATGGAGCTGAATTCGCTCACGACATCGGCACCGGCGGTGATTCCCACGAGGCCGGCGAGAATGCCGTTGAGAGCCATGGAGAGGTCGGGCTTCTTGAGGAAGATCCAGGAAATCGCGATGGCGCCCACGGCACCAGCACAGGCAGCCAGTGAGGTGGTGACAAAGACGAAGGAAACCAATTTCGGATCCGCGCTGAGAACGGAGCCGCCGTTGAAACCAAACCAGCCTAACCAGAGCAAGAAGACACCGATGGTGGCCAGAGGAAGGCTGTGACCCAGGATGGGCTTAACGCCGGAGGAGGTGTACTTGCCGTTTCTCGGCCCGAGCACGATGACCGCGGCGAGCGCGGCGAAGCCACCGAAGGCGTGGACGACGGAGGAACCGGCAAAATCGTAGAAACCGCGCTGGTCGAGCCAGCCACCGCCCCACTTCCAAGAGCCGGAGATGGGATAGGCGAAGCCGACGAGGAGGACGGCGAAGATCATGAAGGCGGGGAGCTTGATGCGCTCGGCCACGGCACCGGAGACGATGGTGGCGCCGGTGGCGGCAAACATGGCCTGGAAGATGAAATCACCCCACCAGGTGTAGCCCTCATTGTAAGCGGACGTCGTTAGGGAGGTGTCATCGAGACTGCCGCCAAACCAGCTGCCGGTGGCAAAGAAGCCGTTGAAGTCCCCGGGATACATGGCGTTGAAGCCCCAAAAGGCATAGAGAAGGACACCCGTGGAAATGATCCACACATTCTTGAAGAGAATGTTGACGGTGTTCTTTTGTTGTGTGAGGCCGGATTCCAGGGTGGCGAATCCGAGGTGCATGATGAACACCAGGGCGGCTGAGATGCAGATCCACAGATTATTGATCGTGAAGATGGGGAACCCGTCGGATCCCGCAAAGGCATCGTAGTCAGCAGGGGCAGGGGCATCCTGAGCCATGAGAAGGAAATCACCCGCAAAGAGCGCGAGGCCTCCTGCCATTGCCATTTTCATGAGGTTTCTTGGTCTATTCATAGTCGATGGGTTCGATCGATTCTCGGTTGTTGTATCTGAAGGATCATGGGTTGGTTAGCTTGCTAGAGAAGAGCCGGCCTTGTGGAAGACCCGTGGTGCTCATCTGTTCACAAGGGGGCTCCGCAGCATGTGGCGTGCCAAGTTCGTTGAATAATTCGGGAGAATGTCCGGACCTCTTTTTCCCCGGGAAGCAACGGGTAGCGCGATGGGATCCGGGGTTGATTTTCCACGGCCAACAGCCATGGTTCGGTAAATTCAGATTTTATGAAAATTAGGGTAATCTTGAAAATGTGGGTGATTGCAGCCTTGTCGGTGTCCTCCGGTGTGGCAGAGGAGGCGCAGTTTCATTGCGCGCACTGTGCGATCATGGCTTCTCAGATCGCCGAAGCGGCCAAATCGGGTCAGGCTCCACGACGCCAGTACGCGCCCGATCGAACGATCGATATCCACCACCTGAAGCTCGAGGTGATCCCGGACTTTGGCACCCAGACACTGGCGGGCAGAGCGACGATTGATTTCGCGCCCATCGCCAAGCCACTCCGCCAGCTGCGTCTCAATGCGCGGGATTTAAGGGTGGCCGAGATCGAGAGTTCCGAGGATGTGGCCGCGCACCAGGTGACGGAGAAGTACCTCGAGATCACGTTTGCCGAGGCCATACCCGCGGGAAAGAAGAGTCAGGTGAGCATTCAGTACGAGGCGGACCCGAAGAAGGGGCTGTATTTTCGTTCCGCCGCCATGGGGTACCCCGCGGAGGAGGAGCAGCTCTGGACCCAGGGTGAGCCGGAGGATCACCAGCACTGGTTTCCCAGTCACGATTATCCGAACGAAAAGTTCACCACCGAAGTGATCTGCCAGGTGCCCCAGGGGATGGTGGCGCTGTCCAACGGCAAGCTCCTTGGCCAGGAAACGGATGAGGCCGCGGGCACGACGACGTTCCACTGGCTGCAAGACAAGGTCCACGTGAACTACCTGATCACCCTGGTGGCGGGCTACTTCGAGAAGTTGGAAGACACTTACGGCGATCTTCCTATCGCGCTCTATGTGCCGCCATCCAAGTTGAGCGTGGCCCACAATACCTTCCGCGACACAAAGAAGATCCTGGAGTATTTCGAAGAGGAGATCGGTGTGCCCTATCCCTGGGACAAGTATTACAATGTCTGTGCCATCGATTACATGATGGGCGGGATGGAGAACACGAGTCTAACGACGCTGACCTCGCGGACGCTGTTTCCCGATGAGGTGGAGAATCTTCGTAGCAGCCGCTCGCTTGATGCTCACGAGGTGGCGCACCAGTGGTTTGGGGATCTCGTGACCTGTCGCGACTGGAGTCACCTCTGGCTCAACGAGGGGTTCGCCACCTATTACTCGCTGCTCTACGACCGCCACTTGTTAGGCGATGATTTCTTCAAGCTAGGGCTCTATCGGAATGCCCGAGGCATCTTTGGCAATGACAAGGACATCATTCCCATCGTTTACCGCGGCTACGGGAATCCGATGGAACAGTTCAGTTTCCGCGCTTATCCCAAGGGAGCCTGGGTGTTGCACATGCTGAGGACGGAACTTGGTGAGGATCTCTTTCGCCAATGCGTCAAGACCTACCTCGAGCGCCACGCCTACCGGACGGTGGTGACGCAGGACCTGGTGGAGATTTTTGAGGAACTGAGCGGGCGCTCGCTCTCGCAGTTCTTTGATCAGTGGGTCATGCTGTCGGGATATCCCGCGCTCAAGGTCAGTTATTCCTGGGATGAGCTGGCCAAGCAGGCCAAGCTCACGGTGGCGCAGACTCAGATGATGAACGAGAAGCGCGCCCTCTTCCGCTTCCCGCTGCCGATCCGTTTCAAGATGGGGGACAAGGTGATTGAGGAGACGATCGAGATCGCCCAGCAACGGGAGGATTTTTACTTTGGCCTGGATGCCGCGCCGGAGATTGTGCGGATCGATCCCGAGATCACGGTCCTGGCCAAGGTGGAACTGGCGCTTCCGGAGAAACTCCTCGTGGCCCAGTTGGAGGACGAGTCGGATGCCATGGGCCGGTTGTTGGCCGTCGAGCAATTGGGGGGGAAGAAGAATGCGCTGGCGATCGAGAAGCTGACTGCGGCCCTCAATGGCGATCCTTTTTTTGCCGTGCGGGAAGCGGCGGCCAAGGGTCTTGGCGGGATTCGGAAAGAAGAGGCCTTCTCCGCGCTCCAACAGTCGCTGGCTCAGGAGGATGCCCGGGTGCGCCGCGCGGTGGTTTCGGCCATTGGCCGGAGTTATTCGGAGGAGGCCTACAATCTTCTGAAACGGGTGGCGGACCAGGAGAGCAATCCCGAGATTCGATCCCAGGCCATCGGGCAATTGGGCAAGTATGCCAAGCCCGAGCTGCGATCGTATTTCTTGGAGTTGTTGGGGAGTGAATCCTACGATCACGCTCTGGCCGGCGCCGCCATTCGCGCCATGCGGGCTCACGACGATGCGTTTTACGTCGAGCCGCTGCTCCGCACTTTGGAGCAAGATGAGGCCAAGTTCACCAGTGGCGGCTACTCCAGTGCGCTGAGGACCCTAGGGCGCTTGGCACGGAACGAGGAGTCCAAGGAGGCGGTGCGTGTCTTCCTCATGGGCCACACCGATCACCTGAAGCGTCGTGTGGCGCGCGCGGCCATGAGCGCGCTGGGAGAGCTGGGCGACCCCAAGGCGATGCCCTTGTTGCAGTCCTTTGTCGCCATCGATGCCGACTCGGAGGATGGCAAGGCGGCCCAGAGTGCGCTGGGCAAGTTGCAAAAAGAGGCGGGACCTCCCGTGCCGGAGGAGGTCAATCGCCTGCGTGGTGAGGTGAATGATTTGCGCGCGCAGTTGAAGCAGTTGAACGACGACATCAAGACGCTGCGGGCCCAGTTCAAAGAGTCGTTGAAAACGGCTTCCGCCTCCGAAGAGGAGAAGGCGAAGTAGTTGGATCGACCCTTGCCAGAGAACCGAGGGACTTCAGTCCCTTCGTTATTTCCGGGATGAGACCGTTGCTGATCAAGCAAAAAGTTCTGCGGCCACGGGATCGACCAAGGCGCGATGACCGGGGGTGAGCCGGAAGTGGCCTTCACTTTCCGCAAGGACACCTTCGGCGGCCAATTCGGTGGCGCGTTGATGCGACTCGGGCAAGAGTAAGTTGGTGGGAATGCCAGTGGCCGTCCTCAGGAGGAGGGCCACCCGTTCGTTGTGGCGGTCGGTCTTGCTCAGCGTTTCCCGATCGACGATTCGATCGTGCGGTGATGGCGAATCGCCTTGCAGGAGCCGCGCGTAGAGGGCGGTATCGGGGACATTTCGCCAGCGCTTGTCTCCCACGGTGGACACGGCACTGGGTCCCAGACCGAGATAATCGGCCCCGGCCCAATAGGCCTGATTGTGGGTCGATTCGAAGCCAGGTTGGGCGTAGTTGGAGATCTCATAGTGGACATAGCCCGCCTCTCGCAGCAGTTCGTCGGCGAGGTAGAAATGATCCGCGTTGTTGTCGGCATCTTCCTGAAAGGCGCCCTGGCCCAGCTGGGCGAAGAAGGGGGTGTCTTCTTCATAAGTGAGATTGTAGCTGGAAATGTGCTTCGGTGTTAGGCTGAGGGTCCGTTCGAGATCTTCCCGCCAATCGGTCAGACTTTGGTTAGGCAGCGAGAACATGAGATCGACGTTGACCACGGGGAAGCCGATGCGCTCCAGGATCTTGTAGGACTGTGCCGCCTCGTCCGGTGAGTGGTCGCGCCCGAGGACTTCGAGAAGCGAGGGGATCCAGGACTGTACGCCCAGGCTGACGCGAGTGACTCCGAGGGTCAGCATCAACGCCGCCTTCTCTTCGTCGAAGGTCATGGGATTGGCTTCCATGGTCCATTCCGTGAGGTCGTGCAGATCGAGCTGCTGGTGGAAGCCGGAGAGTAGGGTTTGCAGGGAGGGCTTGCTCAGGAGCGTGGGCGTGCCGCCGCCAAAGTAAATGGTGTGGGGGCAAATCTCATGCTCCCGTCGAAGGATGTTCAACTCCGCTAACAGAGCCTCTACAAGTGTGCCGGCGGAGGTTTTGCCGGGTTGATGCTTGTAAAACGCGCAGTAGGGGCAAATTTTGTGGCAAAATGGCACATGCACGTAGAGATGGCGGACGATCATAGAGGCGGGCGAGTTTCCCATGGAACCGACCGGTCCGCAAGGGAGTGGGAGGCGCATTTGGCGGGCGATATCCTCAAACAGGTTTCCCGGTCTTTCTATATCACCTTGCAGCTCTTGCCCAAACGGGTGCGCGGACCGATCTGCCTGGGCTATTTGTTAGCGCGGACATCGGATACGATCGCCGATACGGAGTCGGTGGCGGCGAGGGACCGGCTGCGGTTTCTCGATCGCTTCGGCCGCGCGGTGCATGGAGGGGAAGGTGTGGGGGAGCTGCAGGCCGAGCTGCAGGAAAAATTCCAGCCTCTCCAGTCGGATCCCGGGGAGACGAGGTTGCTCGATCACACGGAGGAAGCAGTGCATTGGTTAGGGAGTGTCTCGGAGTTCGAACGGGGAGCGGTGCGCCAGGTCTTGCAGGAGATCCTTCGGGGACAGTCCTTGGACTGTGAGCGTTTTGGTGATCCCGGTGAGTTGCGCTATCTGGAGGAGGACGAGAAGCTGGAGGAATACACCTACTTGGTGGCCGGCGCCGTCGGGGAGTTTTGGACGCGGCTCTGCTTTCATCACTGGGACGAGAAATTTGCCCGCGAATCCGAGACCCAGATGTTTGCTTGGGCCCGGAGCTATGGGCGCGCCCTGCAATTGATCAACATCCTGCGGGACCTCCCCCGCGATCTCGAGAACGGCCGCTGTTATCTTCCTTTGGGTGAGCGGGCTCCGAGCGCCGGTGCAGCGCCCGAACCCGCGGTTCTCATGGAGGCCTCGGCCATGTGGGAGAAACGATGTCAGGAGCAGTTGGAGGAGGCGATGTGCTATTGTCAGTCAGTGCGCCCAGTGCGATTGCGTTATGCCACGGTGCTGCCCTTGTTGCTCGCGGAACGCACGCTGGCCTACTTGCGCCCTGCGGGGTGGGACGAGCGGGAGAAAGGAGTGAAGGTGGCGCGTCCCGAGGTGAAATCGATCATGAAACGGGCCATGCTGGTCAATCTGACGCCGAAACGGTTGCCAGGCTATGCCGAGGAACTGCGGAGCGGTGTTTGAGTCCCGTTGATTAATTAAGAATTCAAGCTGGGTTTCCTACCACGCGTTTGCGCTAAAATTTAGGAATCTGCAGTGTCTTCCTGTTCGCCCTTTTCGCGCCGCTTCCTTCCAAATACCGCGCTGCCAATCAGCGCCCCCAAGGCACTGAGAATTGCGACGAATCCCTGCCAGTCCTTGTCCTGATAGATCAACCATGTTCCCGCAATGATGCCGACTAATACGAGCACCACCGATACAACCTGTCCGAGGATCTGCGTCGCGCCGTCCCATTTCAGCTTCGACGCATGATAGCGATGACGAATGCCTGTTCGTCCGCGATGTAGGTATGACGAGCCTCCTGTTCTCGTTCCGACATTCGCATGACGGTTTGTCGAGAGTCCTCCGGGTATTGATCCAATACCTCAGGCGGAATGTGCCCGCCTTCAAACACGCTGAAATGGCTGATTTCGTTCTTTACGAGAACCTGCGGCTTGCTCGTTGTCGGCCGCTGTGTGGCTCCCGGGTTGCCTTGCTGGATGGCTTTGCGCTTTCGATTCCGGTTCTTCTGATTAGCCATCTTCCTGGTACCTCTCATGTCCGCGAACAACATCTGATGAGGCGCGATCAATATCGCTCAGCACCAAATCAGCAATGTCTTCGTCTGAGAAGCCAGCGTCCAAGAACTCGGGTTCGTCGGTCAATATCGGGCCTGTGGCTCCACCATAGGAACCCATCCCTGTTATGATGTTTTTGATAAACTCCGACATTTCCTACTTCTTGGGGGATTTTACGATCGAAATTCGACGAATTCAACCGTTCTTCGGGTTGTCGGGTTGTAGCCACATGGGCGCTTCACGTTGACGTCTGTTCAACACAAAGATCGCGATTGTTTCGGCAACGTGACACAAATCGGCCGCAAAAATCACAACAGGAGAATTTCTATGTTTAAGAACAGCCCCAATCGACGGATCGCCGCACTGGCCGCGCTGGGATTGGCCGCTTGCGCCATCGTGTTGCTCTATCGAGTGTGTAAGGGTCTGGTTCAGCTGCCCTGGCCGCATTGACACAAAGGAATGTGGCAGGGACACCAGATTCTCTGCCTCTAGCGGATGATCACTTCGGAGCCCGGACGAATAAAATTGGGTAGGCGAATGGCGTCCCAGTTGGCGAAGCGGATGCATCCGGCACTCAAGCTTCGTCCGATCGTTCTGGGCGAATCGGTTCCGTGAAGACCGATCCCGCGCTTGTTGATGCCGGCCCAGAAGATGCCCACGGGATTGTTAGGACCGGGTGGCAGCACGTGGTACTCCTTGCTTCGCCGGCCCTCCTTCAGCATGCGCTTGTCCCACCGGAAGGTGGGTGTGGTGATCATGTTAAGAATCTCCCATCGGCCGCGCGGCACGAGGTGAGAGGGGCCGTGGGTGATGGGATAGGCTGCGAGGATCTGGGTGCTGCGGTAGATGCTAGCCATGCGCTCGGTGGTATCGATCAAGACGTGGCATTCGCTCTTCGGCGGATCGGCTTCATACCGTTGGAACTCGGGTAGCTCTTCGACGCGGAAGACGTCCCGCACGTTGGGGACGACGACGAGTTGCCCGACTTTCAAGGCATAGAGGTTGAGCCCGGAGTTGAGTTCCTGGAGAAAGCGTTCGTTCGCGTGGTAGCGTTCGGCCACGTATTCGAGGAGTGAGCGGTAGGGAAGTGCGCGCAGTTTGGCCTGCGCGGCGACCGATCGCGGCACGGAGCCGACCTGACTCACGTCTTTGGGGGAAATGCGGTGGGTGGTGAAAACGTGGGGAATCTCCTCCACGGCAGTTTGCCACGCGACGTTCCAGTCAGTTTTGTCTCTCTGCTGTTGGGTGTTGTAAAAGGAGAGAGCGCGCTGCGTGAAGGAGCCGAATCGGCCATCGATGGATCCGGGACTGAAATGGTGATTGTCGAGAAAGATCTGAAGTCGGGCGATCTCGATGGGGTCTTCGAGTTCGGCCTGGCAGAAGCTTTGGCTGGGGGTAGAGAGGAGACTCAAGCAGACCAGCAGGGTGGGGAATCGCTGCGCCATGGTGGGCTAATCATCGTGTGAGGGGAGGCAGAATACAAGCTGAAGGTGTACGTAATGAGGGCCTATCCGTTTCCGAATAGGCCCTCAGGATCGTTTTAATCGAAGTGATGTCGGAACTTTGTCTATCTATTTGGCGAGTTGCTTCATCTTGGTGATGACCTTTTCGCATTCCTGACCCACACCTGAAGCCACGACCTTGCCATTGGCATCGGCGATCACGATGGTCGGGAGACCTTCGATTGCTTTGATCTTCGAGAGGTAATTTTTTTCCGTTTCAGCCTGTTTCAGGCCGGGGAAGTTGATCTTGCTCTTGACCAGGTACTTGTCCATGGCCTTTTGACTCGTGTCGTAGTCGAGGAGGATGACTTCGACTTTCCGGCCTTTTTTTCCGTCGAGGCTTTTGTAGGCGTCCACCAACTGTGGCGTCACTGTTTTGCAGAAGCCTCACCAGCTGGCGGAGTGATAGAGCACGTAGTATTTCGGAGACGCGTTGATCGAGTAGGGCTTCACTTTCTTGCCCTCGACCTTGACGAGTTTTCCCGCCACGGCGCTGGCGATCTTGCCCTTGGCCTTGGTCTCTGCGGCTGATGCGGTGAGGGCGGTCGCGGCTAGGGCCAGACCGACGATGCCCGTGGAGATTAACTTGAACATGGTATGTATAGGTTGATATGAACTCCGACGAAGTCAAAGCGTGACTTATTCCCTGTGGAGGCGCATTACTGAAGAAGAAGCCCACTCCCTCACCCACGCCATGAACCGTTCTATCCCCCTGTTCGCTCTCGGTCTCTCGTGTCTTTCCCCGGTTTCCCAGGGGAGCCCCATCATTTCTGAGTTTCTCGCGGCCAATGAATCCATTCTCGCTGATGCCGAGGGGCGGTTTCCCGATTGGGTGGAGATCCACCATTCCGGTGATGAGGCGATGGATCTGGGCGGGTATGTCCTGGCGGATGCGGACGGCGAATGGGCCTTCCCCGCCGGCGTGATGGTGGAGCCCGGTGGCTATCTCGTGGTCTTCGCCTCGGGGCGGGGTGGCGAGGAAGAGGATGCCCTGGGTTACTGGCACACGGATTTCCGCTTGGCGCGCTCGGGAGAGTCCCTCAGTCTCCGTTCGCCCTCGGGTGAGGTTCTGAGTCAATTCGAGGAGATCCCGGCGCAGCGTACGGATGTGTCCTTTGGCGTGGCGAGCAATGAGAGCGTGGGGTACTTTGAAAAACCGACTCCGGGAGACGCGAACGGCGTGGTCATCTTGGGCTACGTCGGGGACACGAAGTTCAGCGTCGATCGTGGTTACCACGAGGAGCCACTATCCGTGACCATTGAGGTCGAGCCCGCCGATGCCTCTATCCTTTATACCACCGACGGGACGGATCCGGACAAGGGGACCATTTTCACGGGGCCGATCGGTGAGATCTACGAGGGGCCCATCGAGATCGCGAGCACGACGGTGCTCAAGGCCATGGCCTACAAGAATGGCTGGAGGTCATCCAATGTCGATGCCCAGACCTATGTGTTTCTCGACGATGTCTTGCGACAACCCCTGGAGGCGCCCGAAGGCTATCCCGATCGATGGGGCGGCCAGTTGGCGGATTATGGAATGGATGAAGAGGTGGTGGATGATCCCGCGTACAAGGATGATTTTGAAGAGGCCTTTCGTGTCTTTCCCTCACTTTCGATTTCCATGGACAAGGATGACATGTTTGGCAGCAAGGGCATCTATCAGAACACCACGCAGGAGGGGCCTGATTGGGAGCGCGCGGCCATGGCGGAGTTCATTTTTCCGGACGACCCGGGAGACAGTTTTCACGTGCCTTGCGGGATTCGCATTCAAGGAGGTTCGAGCCGCAATACAGACATCCCCAAGCACTCGTTTTCCCTGCGTTTTCGTGAACGGTATGGCCTCGGGGAATTGAACGCGCCGCTCTTCCGGGAGGCGCCCTTTGGTGAGAGTGCGGTGGAACGATTTGATTTTCTTCAGTTGCGCTCGGGTTTCAATTTCGCCTGGACGCACCGGCACTACTATCAATCGCGTCACGCCCAGTACAATCGCGATCAGTTCGTCAACGATCTCTACCTCGCCATGGGGCATCCCGGAGTGCACGGGCGCTGGTTCCATCTCTACATCAACGGGCTCTACTGGGGGATGTTTCACGTGCACGAGCGCCCCGATGC
The DNA here is from genome assembly GCA_028281705.1 of Verrucomicrobiales bacterium. Lineage (GTDB taxonomy): Bacteria > Verrucomicrobiota > Verrucomicrobiia > Verrucomicrobiales > DEV007 > JAACDM01. Next base: position 2,579 of record JANQJH010000137.1, on the reverse strand, counting down.
CAACTTCATGGCGAGTTATTTCGGGGGCTCGAAAGAGGATTACGATGCGGTGAACTCGGGGCAGGCGACGGACGGGAATCTCACTTCGTGGAATGCCATGTGGGCCCTGGCGCGCAATGCGGACGAAGCAGAGGTTTTTGAGGAATTGGAAGAGCGCCTCGAAATCGATGCCCTGATCGATTACATGCTGCTCAACTTTTACGTGGGCAACTGGGATTGGGACGGGCACAATTGGCGGGCGGCCGGGCCTCACCAGGGGAGTGAAGAGCTGGGGCCGTGGTATTTCTTTCCCTGGGACAGTGAGTTCGCCATTTCGCCCAACGGAGCGGGAGTGATCAACAGTCCAGCTCCGATCGAAAATGCCCTAACCATTGACCGGACCCGGGCCGGCGGGGGCTCCAATCGCCCGACGGGGCTGCACCAGACCTTGTTAGACAGTCCCTTTTACAAAGAGCGGTTGGCCGATCGCGTGCAGAAACATTTCTTCAATGGAGGGGTGTTTACCCCGGAGCGGGCCACGGCGATTTGGAAGGCCCGATCGGATGTTATGGACGTGGCCGTGATCGCGGAATCTGCCCGATGGGGAGATTACAAACGCGATCTCGTACCGGGCCGTTGGCCGGCGGCGAACTATGATCTCTACACGAAGAACGATCACTACCTGCCGAACCAGAAGTTCATTCTCGAACGCTATCTGCCCGAGAGGACCGACATCGTTCTTCAACAATTGCGTGAGGCTCGCCTCATCAGTAATGCGGAGGCTCCCGTCTTTGAGGTCGGAGGTGAGACCCAGTTTGGCGGGGTTGTTCCCCAGGGCGAAACGGTGCGGGTGCTTGGCAAGGGAAGCGTCTCTTACAGCATCGACGGTGAGACGGATCCGCGAGATCCTGAAGCGCTGAGTTACGCGGCCGAGACGGGCATCGTCTTGCAGCACTCGGCGTTGATCCGGGCGCGGAGCCGGTCGATTTTCGGCCAGTGGTCGCCCTTGATTGAAGCCTTTTTCATCGTCGGCCGGCCGGCGGCTCCGGGAGACTTGGTGGTGAGTGAGATTCACTACCATCCGGCGGCCCCGTCAGAGGTGGAGCGGGAGGCGGGTTTTGCGGTGCGCTCGGAATTTGAGTTCCTCGAGCTGCTCCACGTGGGGGACGGGCCGATCAATCTCATCGGCGCGGAGTTCGTCAAGGGAATCAGTTATGCCTTTGACGAGGACGTGGTCTTGGATCCGGGCGAGCGCGTTCTCTTGGTGAGGAACCGGGAGGCTTTCGCCTTGCGCTATCCGCAGGCGGTGGGGGCGGTCGTGGGAGCATTTACCGGGGGCTTGCGCAATTCGGGTGAGCGCTTGGAGATGTTCGGCAGTGGCGGCGAAACTCTTGTTCGCGTGCGTTATGACGACGAAGGCCTCTGGCCCGAGGCCGCGGATGGCGATGGTTACTCGCTCGTTCTGAGAGATCCGGAGGCGGCCTCGGAGCCGGATGACGGCGAGCAATGGATGGCGAGCCCGTCCATGGGAGGGTCTCCGGGAGAGAGCGACGACGATGTCATCGATCCCGTGGAGCCGAGTGGCTACCTCGGGTGGCGGGAAGAGGTCTTCACGGAGGCGCAGTTAGGCGACGAGCAGATCTCCGGGCCGTTGGGAGACGGTGATGGGGATGGCCGGGCCACGGTCTTCGTGTACGTGGCCGGGTCCTCTCCCGCGGAAGCCGACGGCGAGCCGTTCCTCGAAGTCGTCAGCGGCGAGGGAGGCGAGGTTTCCGTTCGCTGGGTCCAACGGCGGGCCATCGCCGGGGTGTCGTTTGCCCTGGAGATTTCGGGGGACCTCCGGGAGTGGGAGCCGCTTGAGGATTCGATGAGCAGCCGGACGGAGGAACCGCTGGATGCGGATCGGAACCGGGTCTCGATCCGGCTCGATCGCGCTGACGGGCGGCGCTATCTCCGGGCGGTGGCCACCGTATTGGGGGATTGACTCGCGAGACAGCTTTGGACATCGGGCGGGATTTCGCCATAGGTGAGTCACCCACATTGCCTTCATGAAGTCCTTCACGACGACATTCCGGTATTATTTTTTCGCCGGTCTCGCCTTTGCCATTCCCTTGGTGGCGACGGGTTGGCTTCTCATCCTGGTCTACAAGGCGATCGAGAAGTTGAGTCAACCCCCTCAGGAAGAAGGTTAGCAGCCCTTGACTTGGCGCAAGCGGTGCAGATCCTGAGGTTGTGCTCATTTATTGACCTCGACGTTAATAAAAGTGTCGGTATTAATATCCAGACACACATAACAACGCGCAAAAATTCAATTAACAACTGAATCTTGCGCGCGTCTAAGCATTCTTCTTTTGTTTGATCTCAGTATAGTTTGGTTTTTCGCTGAGGAAACGACATTTATTCGTCATTATTATTATATGCACAGCAACATAGATCAAACTTTAGGATCATTGTATTCTTAATTTACGCTAAATGAGGCTTAAGTATGTCAATTTTTTCGGAGTTTCGGCTAACGTGTGGAATGCGAACGTTTCTCTGACTCCTGTGGCAAAAATGTTAATACCGCAGTAAGCGTCTCTGTAAGCCGTTCGGTTACCGTC
>JANQJH010000094.1 GCA_028281705.1 Verrucomicrobiales bacterium | reverse complement strand
GGCCCTCCCGACCGGTTAGGGTTTTCCATCGATCCACAGCCAGAGGAAACACGAGTGCGCTGAAGCCGCGCTACTCGATCGTGACTTCTTCGACCACGTGGAGATCGTGACCGACGAGGCCGACGATTTTTCTCGGCGCATTGGTGAGCAGCCGGATGCGCCTCACGCCGAGATCGTGGAGGATCTGGGCGCCGGTGCCGTAGTCGCGGAGATCCATGGGATCGGCGCGGCGTTTGGGATTCTGGGGGGTGGGCCTGTGTTCGTGCTGACGCATGTAGAGCAGCACTCCGCGGTTTTCGCGAGCGATGTGACGTAGCGAAGCTCCGAGAAGACCGTCGCTCTTGCCGAAGACGTCATCGACGAGGGAGGAGCGCTGCACGCGAACGAGGGTTTCCTTGTGCGACTGGATCTCGCCGCGCACGAGGGCGAGATGCAGGGTGCCGTCTAGGAGACTGCGATAGTGGTGGGCGCAAAACGGGCCCGCGGCCGTCTCCACGTCCTCCACTTTTTCGACTTCGACCAATTTCTCGCTTTCCCGCCGGTAGGTGATGAGGGACTCGATGGTGCAGATCTTGATCCCGTGCTTGGTCGCGAAGACTTCGAGATCCGGTAGGCGCGCCATGCTGCCGTCCTCGTTGAGGATCTCGCAGATGACGGTGGCGGGACGGAGTCCCGCGAGCTTGGCCAGATCGATGGAGGCCTCCGTGTGTCCGGCACGGCGAAGGACACCGCCTTCGCGGGCCAGGAGTGGAAAAATGTGTCCAGGTTGCACGAGATCGTTCTCCACGGTGGAGGGATCGGCTAACAAATGGAGGGTGCGGGAGCGGTCCGGGGCGCTGATACCCGTGGTGATGCCGTCCGCGGCGTCGACGGAGACGGTGAAGGCGGTGCGATGGCTTTCGCGATTGACGGCCACCATTTCGTTGAGTCCCAGACGCTCGGCAATGTTTTGGGCGATGGGCGCACAGATGAGGCCGCGGCCGTGGGTGGCCATGAAATTGACCGCCTCCGGGGTGACTTTTTCCGCGGCCAGAATGAGGTCGCCCTCGTTTTCCCGATCGGCATCGTCGGTCACGATGATCATCTTTCCCTGGGCGACGTCGGAAATGATGTCTTCAATGGAGCTGAAAGGCGTGCTCATTCGCGAGTTGTCGGATGGGGGAGGGTGATCTAACGGTGGTCTGTGAAGCGGTCTGCGGTGATCAATGTGGTGGGGCTCTGCCGTCGATGTATCGGCGAACACACGCCTTATATCCAGAAGTTTCTTGAGCGCCATGGGGCGTTGGCCGTGCGTCCCCAAGTTCCGGCGGTGACCTGCAGCATGCAGGCGACCTATTTGACCGGCAAGACGCCAGCGGAGCACGGCATCGTGGGGAATGGATGGTATGATCGGGAACTCGCGGAGGTGCAATTTTGGAAGCAATCCAATCACGTGGTTCGAGGGGCCAAGCTATGGGAGTCGATTCGGGAGAAGTACCCGGACTACACCTGCGCCAAGCTCTTCTGGTGGTACAACATGTACAGCTCGGCGGATTACAGCATCACCCCGCGGCCCCTCTATCCGGCGGACGGCCGCAAGATTTTTGACATCTACACCCATCCCATGGGCATGCGTGAGGAGATCAAGGCGGATCTGGGGCCCTTTCCCTTTCATACGTTTTGGGGACCTGCCGCGGGATTGCCCTGTTCGCAATGGATTGCCGATTCTTGCCGCTGGGTGGAGGAACGCCATCGACCTGGTTTGAGTCTCATCTATCTGCCCCATCTGGACTACAACTTCCAAAGAGTGGGTCCCGATCCGGCCCTGGTGAAAGAGGATTTGTTAGAAATCGATCGCCTGGTGGGAAACTTGGTCGGTTATCTGGAGTCGCGGGAGATCGAGGTGACCTTGCTTTCCGAGTACGGGATCACGCCGGTGGATCGACCAGTGCACATCAACCGGGTGTTGCGTGAGGACGGTTGGATCACGATTAAGGAGGAGTTGGGACTCGAACTCCTCGACGCGGGCGCGAGCCGGGCCTTTGCCGTGGCCGACCATCAGGTGGCGCACGTCTACGTCCGGGACGAGGATCACCTGGAAGCGGTGGCGCAGCGCTGTGCGGCCATACCGGGGGTGGAAGCGGTGCTCTCGGGTGAATCGCGGGCCGCAGCCGGTCTGGATCACGCGCGGGCGGGGGATCTCATCCTCGTCTCCGATGCGCGCAGTTGGTTCACCTATTACTATTGGCAGGACGACGCCAAGGCGCCGGACTTTGCCCGTTGCGTCGACATCCATCGCAAGCCGGGCTACGATCCCGTGGAACTCTTTCTCGATCCGCGGCGTCGCTTTCCCAAGCTCACCATCGCGCGCAAGCTCTTGCAGAAGAAGCTGGGGATGCGGATGCTGATGGACCTCATTCCCTTGGACGCCGACCTGGTGAAGGGTTCTCATGGGCGAGTGCCGGAGGATTCTCTGGACTGGCCGATTTTGTTAGGAGCGGCGGCTTCGCGGGGCGATGGGGAGCGCGTGGAGGCGGTCGATGTCTGCGCTCTACTGCGGCAATCGCTTCTCTCCCCCTAGATTGGATTAGAGCTGGAAGAGGCGGTCTTCTCCTGATAGATCGGTCAGCATGACTTGCCGTTTCTTCGTTCTTGGACTGTTGCTCTCACTCAGTCTTTCAGCTCGCGCGGCCGATCGTCCTAACATCGTTTACATCATGGCGGATGATCTGGGATGGGCGGATGTGGGCTATCAGGGAGCCACGTTTTACGAGACGCCGCACATCGACCGGCTGCGGGCCTCCGGTATGGCCTTCACTTCAGCCTATCCCGGGGCGTCGAATTGCATGCCGACGCGGGCCTGTCTCATGAGCGGCATGTACATCACGCGGACTCAGATGTGGACACCGGGCGGCAAGGCCAAGGGTTCCAAGCACGCGATGAAGTTCCTCGTGCCGCGCAATGGGGATAAGAAGGGTGACGGCGTCTTCCCGTCGAAGATGGTGTTGGATCCGTCGGTGACCACGGTGGCTGAGGTGCTGGGCGGCGTGGGTTACGAGACGGCGCGACTGGGAAAATGGCACTTGGGGCCGGACACCCAGGGGTTTGAGTGGAGCGATGCCGATGGAAAGGGCGCTGGTCCAGACAAGAAGTTCTACGGAAACATCGACGTCGCGGAGTCGCTTACGGATGCGGCGGTGAAGTACATCGGCGATCACAAGGAGAAGCCGTTTTTTCTCTATCTCTGTCACTGGGACGTGCACACTCCGATCCGGGCGCGGAAAGCGGTGGTGGCGAAGTACCAGAAGAAACTGGAGAGTAAGAAATGGGACCGAGCGTGGAACCCAACCTACGCGGCGATGATCGAAGCGGTCGATACCAGCGTGGGGCGCGTCTGGCAGGCTTTGAAGAATCACGGTTTGGAAGGGAAAACCTTATTGGTTTTCACCTCGGACAACGGCGGGCATTCCGGGGCCACCTGGTGTGAGCCGCTCAAGGGGGCCAAGGGCGCTTTCTACGAGGGCGGCATCCGCGTGCCCTTCTGTGCTAGTTGGCCGGGAGTGATCGCGCCAGGGAGCACCTGTGAGACGCCCGTCACGGGAGTCGATCTCATGCCGACGGCGGCGGAATTGGCCGAGGCCAAGCTGCCGGACGGGCAGCCGGTCGATGGCCAGTCCTATGTCTTTCTCTTGAAAGGGGAGAAGGAGAGAGAGGAGCGATCGATTTTCTGGCATTATCCCCTCTACCTCTCGGGGGCGCAGTACAACAAGGTGGTTCCGGTGCACGGTACGGAACTCCCGTACTGGCGAGCCTCGCCCTGTAGTGTGATTCGGCGAGGCGATTGGAAGTTGATCCAGTTCTTTGAGAGCGACACGGTGGAACTCTACAACTTGAAACGCGATATGGGGGAAACGAACGACTTGGCCAAGGCCGAACCGGAGCGGGCATCGGCATTGCTCACGGAACTGAAGGCCTGGCAAAAGGAGACCAAGGCGGTCATTCCGACGACACTGAATCCGGATTTTGATCCTGACAAAGTGAAATCGCCGAAGGCGCGGGCCAAGCGGACGAAGAAGAGCTGAAGGAGGGAAGAGAAGCATGAGTGTGGATGCAGACAAGCGGGTGGTGATCACGGGGGCGACGCGCGGACTGGGGCGCGCCATGGCAGATGCCTTTACCAATCTCGGGTGGGCGGTGGCGGGTTGCGGGCGCGATGCTTCCGCGCTAGCGGAGTTGCAGGAGCGCTATCCGGATCCTCATCTCTGGATGGAGGTCGATCTCGGGTCAGAAACCTCGCGGACGCGATTTGCCCAGCGCGTGTTGGAGGTCATGGGAGCTCCGGATTTGCTTTTGAACAACGGGGCCATGATCAATGCCAGCGCGCCGCTCTGGGAAGTGGGCGAGGAGGAATTTTCCCAACTGATCGACATCAATATCAAGGGTGTGGCCTCTCTCATCCGGCACCTGGTACCCGCCATGATTGAGCGCGGGAGCGGTGTGATCGTCAACTTCAGTTCGGGGTGGGGACGTTCGACCTCGCCTGAGGTGGCGCCCTACTGCGCGAGCAAATGGGCCGTCGAGGGCTTGAGCATGGCCATGGCGCAGGAGCTGCCGCGCGGCCTGGCGGTGGCGGCGATGAATCCGGGAATCATCAACACGGCGATGCTTCAGAAATGTTTCGGAGTGGGGGCGAACGCCTATCCGGACGCCACGGAATGGGCCCGCCGGGCGGTCCCCTATTTGGCCGGTCTCGACGCCTCCTGCAATGGCAAGGCGTTGACGGCGCCTGCTTGAGGAGGAGGATCCGAGGAGCACGGGCTCGAGTTTCTTCTAAGGATTGGCGATCGACCGCGTCCTTTTCTTGTGAAGGAGCCCACCGACACGGTCGCCGGCCCGGAGACTCGTTGATCTCCGGTGTCTTTCGACGATGTTGAGGGGTTCTAGACCGATTGAATTCATTCAACTCCACGAATCATGAACGACACTCGTCGACCGCATTGGGATCGTTTCGGATGGGCCAGAACAGCTCTCCTCGCGATCGTTCTCACCGCAGGCGCCATGGCCACGGCCCATGCGCAAGAAATTGGCTTCATCGAGCGTTTCGCGCTGGCTGAGGACCGGGCGGAGGTGCTGAAGGAACTCATTCCGGGGACGGAAGACTACTACTTCTTTCATGGCCTGCACTATCAGAACACAGGTGATGAGGCGAAGTTCGAGGCCACCATGACGCAGTGGGAGAAGCGGGTGGAGCGCTCCTCGCAACGCGATCTCTTGCGCAACCGGCAGGCGCTGATCAATTTCGATCGCGATCCGCGCAAGTCGGTGGAGTACCTGACGAAGGCCCTGGGAGTCACCTTCAACCATCAGCGGGAGCGGCGTCAGACGGATCCGGATCTGGCCACCCAGTTGGATCCCGAGCTGATTCAGTTGAAGGCAATCGTTGAGAGATCGCTTCGGGACGAACGCAATCTGGGTGAAGTGAGCGTGGCGGGGATCGACTATCTCATGCGGCACTGGCGGGAGACGAAACTTTCGGTGTCCCAGAAACGGGAGTTGTTAGGCAAGCTGCGGCGTCCCGATTATCCGGCATTGGTCTCTGCCCTGGCGGAGGATCTGGGCCGGCGGGAGAGCAAGGGTTTTGGAGAATTTCCCGTGCACCGTCTCTTGCTCCGCCCGCAACTCGAGGAACTGGCTGGATTGTATCCCAAACTCTTGGGGGACGAGAGTTTTGTCCTGACAACGTTAGGGAAATTGCGGCCTGGGGCGGATGTGGACCTGGAGCGGGATCTGGTGGCGAAGACACAGTATCTCGATCGGGCCTGGGAATTTGTCGCGCCCCTGGGATCCGCTTTTCATTCTTTGAAAGCCAACCTTCTTCATGCGCGCTTGAAACACGATCTCAAGAGCGGGGAATACGATCGGGAACGCTTCCTGACCTATTTGAAGCTGCCGCGTCCGGTGCACCACGTGAATCCGAGGTATCGGGAGAGATTGACGCTGTGGCGTTACCCGGTGGATTTCAATTTCGACTGCTCGGCGGTCACGGGGCTCTCTCCAATCCGCAATGATGAGGACCTGGTGAGGGCCTACTTGCTTCACTTCCTCACGGGGGCGAGTGACTACAATGATTTCGCACCCTTCCTCACGGAGGCCTATCTGCGGGGGCTGCACGCCGAAGCCAACATTGTGGCGGGCTTGGGCGACGTCGAGAAATGGTCTTCCCAATTGGCGCCGAGCGTCTATCAAGCCTTGAAGGACCGGGTCGATCTGGAGTTTGATCCTGCTTGCAAAGAGCGTTTCGGGCCCAACGAAACAGCGCAGCTCGATCTTCACATCAAGAATGTGGAGAATCTCATGGTGAAGATCTATGAGATCAACACGCCGAACTACTATCGCAATACGGGACGGCAGCTCAACACCGATCTCAATCTCGATGGCTTGGTGGCCAATGAAGAGTTGTCCTTTGATTATGACGAGGGTCCGTTCAAGCGGGTCAAACGCCAGTTCACCTTTCCCCAGTTAGACGGGGCTCGAGGAGCTTGGGTATTGGAGTTCATCGGCAATGGAAAGAGTAGCCGGGCCGTCATCCTGCGAGGGGGACTGCAGTACCTGATGCGTCCCAGTAGTGCGGGACATGCGCTTCGGATTCTGGACGAAGGCCGCGAGCCCGTGCCCGGCGGCTTTGTCTGGATGCAGGGAAAACGTTATGACGCGAATGAGAACGGAGAGATCGTGATCCCGTTTTCCAATCGGCCGGGATCGAAGCAGATCCTTTTGCAAGACGGACAGGGCTTTGCCAGTCTGGAGAACTTGAATCTGCTGAGTGAGCGGTATCAGCTGAGCGCCGGATTTTACGTGGATCGTGAGCAGCTGCTCGCGGGCAAGGAAGCCAGTTTGGCGGTCCGGCCTCAGTTCACACTCAATGGCGCCCCCGCGGATGTGAGTTTGTTGGAGGACGTCGTCTTGACCTTGACGTCGACGGATCTGGACGGCGTCTCGGCGACGGCCACGGTGCCGGATTTTAAGCTCTATGCACACAAGGAGTCCATTCACCGGCTTCAGGTGCCGGACCGCCTGTCCCGCCTTGCCTTTCAGCTCACGGCCAAGGTGAAGAATCTGAGCCAGGGCAAGGATGAGAATCTCGCGGCGAGCGGCGGGTTGAAGATTAATAATCTGACGAAGACGGAGGCCGTGTCCGACCTCTTTCTCAGCAAGGTGCAAAGCGGTTTTCGCGTGCAGTTGTTAGGGCGGACGGGTGAAGCGATCTCCAATACGGCAATCAATTTCAACCTGCGGCGCGATGACTTCCGCACGGATGTGCGCACCACCCTGAGGACGGACGAGACGGGGACGGTGCATTTGGGGGAACTCGAGGGCATCTACCGGGTCACGGTCCAGGCGCCCAACGGCCGGAAGTATCGCTGGGTGCTTCCCCAGGACCGGAGATTGTATCCCTCCACGATCCATGCGCGGGTTGGGGAGGCCATTGCCATTCCCGTGTTGAAGACCAATGAGAGTGAAGGGGCCTTCGCCCTCCTGGAACGGTCGCATGGGAGTTATGTCGAGGATCGCAGTGATGCCATTTCCCTGCAGACGGGTTCAGTGGAATTGAGAGGTCTGCCCCCGGGTGATTTTGCGCTCTTCCTGAGTGAGGCAGAACGGCCGGTGACGATTCGTGTGACTGCGGGTGAGGAGTCGAATGGCTTTCTTCTGGGGGAGGCGCGGAACCTGGAGAAGCGCAACATGAAGAGCTTGCACCTGGCTCCTCTGCGAGTCGAGGGCGAGGAGTTGGTCGTTCAGCTAGAGCATGCGAATGCCTATACGCGGGTCCATCTCTTGGGCACGCGTCACGTCCCTCCCTTTGAAGCACTGGATGCCCTGGGTAACGGGACGAACTTGGAACCCCTGGTGGGATGGCCGGCAAGGGTGAAGAATCTCTACGTCTCGGGCCGCGCCATTGGCGATGAGTACCGTTACATCATCGAGCGACGCTACGCCGAGAAGTATCCCGGAAACATGTTAGAGAGACCGGGCGTACTCTTGAATCCCTGGGAATTGAGGGACACGTCGACGGATCTGGCGCTGGTGCAGGCCGGCCAGAGCTGGGGTGCCGCCGCCAGAGCACCGGAGGCTTCGGCGGCAGCGCGGGAGTCGGCGCGGCTTCGAGCGGACGGCGGTGGAGAACCGAACGATCCTCATTTTGTCGACTTTCTCGCGGCGTCGGGGATCAGCGTTTTCAACGTCGCGCCGGGTGACGATGGTGTCTTGCGGGTGAAGTTGACTGACCTGGGTGACTGTTCTCATGTGCGAGTCGTGGCGGTCGATCCCATGACCGCGGTGGAGCGTCATCTCGCCTTGCCGGCGAAGAAGCCGGCGTCCCTGGATTTGCGTCTGGCGGAGGGGCTCAACCCGAAACGTCACTTCACGCAACGTGATGAGGTGACCGTGCTGCTGCCTGACAAAGAGTTTGTCATCGACGATGTGGCCGCGGCGGACTTTGAAGCCTATGAGACGATCGGTGATGTCTTCCAACTTTTCCGGACCTTGAGCGAGGGGAAAGCCGGGCATCTCGAGGAATTCGCCTTTCTCCTGGATTGGCCGGAGAAGGAACTGGCCGAGAAACGGAAACTCTACTCCAAGTATGCTTCGCATGAGCTGAACTTCTTCTTGCAGCGAAAGGACGCCGAGTTTTTCGAGAGCGTGGTCCGGCCCTACCTGGCGAACAAGCGAGACGCCACCTTCATGGACCTCTACCTCTTGGGCGAGGACCTGAGTCATTTTTTGAATCCCTGGCGCTTTGCCCAATTGAACGTCGTGGAGAGGATTCTTCTGGCAGAGCGTCTGCCGGACGAGCGCGAGTCGATCGTGCGGGATGTGCGCGACTGGTTGGCGCTGTTACCTCCGGAGCAACGCCTTGACTTGCTCAATTTTGATCAAGCGCTGGGCAGCACCGCACTCTATGATAGCAAAGCGAACTTCGGCATCAACGAGATGAAGAAGGCGGTTCGCCGTGCGGCGCGCCCGGCTCCGAGAGGTGCCGAGGCCTTGGACGCGCTCGAGGACAACGTGGCATTTGATCGGGAAGTGGAGGAGGACGGCGTGGAGTTGAGATCGAAGGCTAGGAGCCTGGGGCTTCAGCAGTTGGGAGAGAAAGCAGAGAGCCTGGAGAGGCTGCAAGAGCTCGGGGATCTGGCGGCGAACCTTTCGGCTGTCAAAGGATTCGCGGCGGACAAGCAGGCGCGGGGGCGCGTGCGGCAACTCTACCGGAAGTTAGAATCGACCAAGGAGTTGGCGGAGAACAACTACTACCAATTGCCCATTGATCGTCAGAACGGCGAGCTGGTTTCGGTCAACAAGTTCTGGAATGACTTCGCCGCCCATGACGGGGAGACGCCCTTTGTCTCGAAACACATCGCCGAGGCCTCAGGGAATTTCACCGAGATGATCCTGGCGCTTGCCGTGCTCGATTTGCCGTTTGAAGCCCCGGGGGGCGAAGAGAAGGCGAAGCTGGAAGAGCGGTCACTGACATTGAAACCTTCGGCCCCGGTGATCTTGTTTCACAAGGAGCTGCGTGAGGCGGCGGCATTGGGGCAGGGAACACAGCTCTTGGTGAGCCAGCATTTCTTTCGCGAAGGCGATCGATTTTCTGAAGAGAACGGAGAGAAGGTCGACAAGTTCGTCGAGGAGGAGTTTCTCACAGGCGTGGTCTATGGATGCAAGGTGGTGGTGACCAATCCCACGTCCTCGAACCAGCGTTTGCATCTGCTACAGCAGATTCCCGTGGGGGCGATCCCGGTCAAGGGATCCAAGGCGACGCAGAATAGTTTTCTGCGATTGAATGCCTATCAAACCCACACGCAGGAGTGTTTCTTTTACTTTCCTCAGGCAGGGCAGTTTCAACACTTTCCGGTGCACGTCTCCCAGGGTGAGCAGGTGGCTGCTTTTGCCCAGCCGTTCTCTTTTCAAGTGGTGGATGAACTTTCCGAGACGGACACCTCGTCCTGGGACTATGTCTCCCAGTGGGGATCGGAGGCCGACGTCCTGGCCTACCTGAAGCAGCACAATCTGCGCGAGACCGATCTGCGGAAGATCGCCTGGCGCTGCCGTGAGAGCGACGGCTTTTTCAAAGAGGTGATCGAGATTCTCGACAACCGCTATCACTACGATCCGGTCCTTTACAGTTACGCCTTGTATCATCAGGAGCGTGAGCCCTTGCGGGAGTATCTCATGCATGCGGACGGCTTTCTCGGGCGGGCGGGGGACTATTTGGCGTCGGAGTTGATAACGATCGATCCGGTGGAACGGCGGAATTATCAGCACTTGGAGTACAGTCCCCTGGTCAATGCCAGGAGTTACGAACTCGGCGGGAAACGGACCATCCTCAACGACCGGTTCCGCGCTCAGTATGGCCAGTTGATGAGGATCTTCAGCCAGCGTCCCTCGCTTGACGATGCGGACCGCATGACCCTGACGGTTTACCTGCTCTTGCAGGACCGCATCGGCGAGGCTCTTGATGTCTATGAGCGGATCGATGCCGAGGCGCTCCCCACGCGGCTACAGTACGACTATCTTCAGGCCTACCTGGCGTTCTATCGCGAGGATCCCAGCACGGCGCGGGCGGTGGCCACGCGCTATGCGGAGTATCCGGTGGATCGCTGGCGGAAGCGTTTCCGCGAGATCACGGCGCAGCTTGACGAGATCGAAGGCAGGACGCCGCGGGAGATCGGTGAGGATGACGAGCGGCGGCAGCATGAGCAACAGGAAAACCTGGCGGCCAATGATCCCAGTCTCACTTTCAAGGTGGAGGACCAGCGGATCGATCTGCTCTATGCCAACCTGTCGTCGGTGCGGGTGAATTACTACCGCATGGATCTGGAGTTTCTCTTTAGTACCAATCCCTTCATGGCCTCAGACGGGGCACGCTTCAGCATGATCAAACCGAATCGAAGCGACCGCCACGAGCTGGATGCCGATGGACGCTCTCTGAAGATTCCGTTGCCGGCCGAGTTCGATGGGGAAAACGTACTCGTCGAGGTCATCGGAGGCGGGCTGCGCCGGACTTCGGCCTATTATTCCAACCGGCTCGATGTGCAACTGGCGGCCAACTATGGACATCTCCAGGTGCTGGCCACCGGCGAGCAGCCGCGCCCGCTGCCCAAAACCTACGTCAAGGTCTATGCCGAAATCGATGGCAAGCCGCAGTTTTACAAGGACGGCTACACCGATTTGCGGGGCAAATTTGATTATGCCAGCCTGAGCACGGGGGAAATCGACCGGACGTCCCGCTTCAGTATCCTCGTGATGAGCGAGGGGCATGGGGCTCTCGTTCAGGAGACGAATCCTCCGCAGCGTTGACTGAATACTCTGAGGGCATCATCGTCATAGAGTGGTGATGCCCTCTAAACCCTCTCTAATCATCCCTCTCCTTCTCGCGCTGGGGTTTGTTTCTCAGGCGAGCGAGACCGTCCACTACGCCACCGATTTTTCCGAGTTCGAGTCGGGAGACGATACCCTGGTGGGAAATGATGGCTGGCGAAGTTCGCATCCTAACCAGGGCTTGCATGGGACGATTGACGATGTCTTTGAAGACGGAAACCGGAGCGGGACGATCGGCTACAACATTCCGCAAGGCGATTCCAATGTGGTGACCCTGTGGCGCCCAATCAACGTGGATCCGGCGGCGAACGGGAGTCTAATCACCTTCTCTGTGGATGTGGCCGTCATCGATTCGGACAATAATGCTTATGATAGTTTCTACGTTTCGATTTTCAATCAGGAGGATCAGATTCTGGCCAGCGTGGTCTTTGACAATACGGAAGAGGCCTTTGGCTTGTGGCGTTATGATGGGGACGCGTTTCACGATCTGTCGATCAGCTTTGATCATGTCAGAGTGTATCCGCTAACCCTGACGATTGATTTCGCCAATAATCAATGGTCGGCCGACTTGGGAGACAATCTCGTGTTGTTTGAAGACGCGCCCTTCACCGTCAGCAGCGCGGTGAAGAATTTTGGCGATGCCGCCGTGGAGTGGGAGGTTGCCGATCTGGAAGATCCGGGAACGAATTGGTTGTATTTTGATAACTGGATCGTGACGGAGAAAGGGGTGACCACGCCCAATCCGGAGCCGGACGGTTTGACGGTGCCGACGATTCGAAGAATGCCCAATGGACGAGTGCGCTTGACGTGGGAGGCTACCCCCGGGGAGACGTTTGTCGTGGAGCGCAGTCCGGATTTGGTGAACTGGAGTGCCGACGGGCCGAATTCGGAGGTCGTCGCCGAGGATGATGGATCCGCGAGGTACGTCGACGGGATGGCGAACACAGTGGATGTGCGCTTCTACCGAGTGCGGCGCCCTTGACGTGACGTGCGGTAGGCGAGGGCGTTGTTGAAGAGTCTTTACAGGAGAGGCGCTCTGTCTAGGGTGCCGTCATGGAATTCTGGCGACGATCATCACTGACGGGAATCATCGGGCTGGGCTTGCTCGGGGCGGCCAATGCGGAGGAGCGTTCGGGTGTCTATGTGGAGAACTTTGACCGGGAGGTCCGGGCGCAGGATGACTTCTTTCGCTACGTCAATGGGGCGTGGCTGAAGAAGACCGAGATCCCCGAGGACAAGGCCCGTTACGCCTCGTTCACCGAGTTGGCCGATCAGGCGGAGGTCAATCTGCGCAAGATCATTGAGGAGGCTGCGGCCGCCAAAGAGAGACCTGCAGGCTCGGATGCGCAGAAAGTGGGCGACCTCTACAACAGCTTCATGGATGAATCCGCGATCGAGCAACTGGCAGCCAAGCCTATCGCCGGCGACTTGGAGGCCGTGGACAAGCTCGATTCCAAGGAGGCGGTGGTGCGCCACCTGGGGAAGCTCCAGACTCTCAACATTTCGGTTCCGCTCGGTGCCTACGTGGACCAGGACTCGAAGAAATCGGACGAGTACATTGTCAAGATCAGCCAGGCGGGTCTTGGGTTGCCGGATCGGGATTATTATTTGAATCCCGGGGAGAAATTCAAATCGATCCGCCAAGGCTACCTCAGCTTCGTCGAAGATCTCCTGACAATGGTCGAAACACCGAAGGCCAAGGAGGCTGCGGGAGCCGTCATGGCACTGGAAAAGAGGTTGGCCGAGGCGCACTGGTCGCGGGTGAAGAACCGGGACCGCGAGGCGACCTATAACAAATATGCCTGGTCCGGTTTGGCGGAATCCTTTCCCGGCTGGTCGTGGAGTGCCTTTGCCCAGGGGGCTGATCTCCCAGGGACGGGGGACGTGATCATCAGGCAGCCCTCCTATGTGGAGGCGCTCCCCAAGATCCTGGAAGAAACCTCCCTCGAGACGTGGAAGCTCTACATGCGATTTCACATTGTCAGTGCGGCCGCGCCCTACTTGAGCAAGGCCTTCGTCGAGCGCAATTTCGAGTTCTACGGCAAGACGCTCAGCGGCATGGAGGCCAATCGGCCTCGCTGGAAACGGGCGGTTTCCCTCGTTGGTGGCTCGCTGGGAGAGATGTTAGGCAAGCTCTATGTTGAGCGGCATTTCAGGCCGGAGGCAAAGGAGCGCATGGTGGAGCTGGTGGACAATCTGCTTCGGGCTTTCAAGGTGGGCATCGATGGCTTGGAGTGGATGAGCGCCGAGACCAAGGCGGCGGCCCAGGACAAGTTGGCCAAGTTTACGACGAAGATTGGTTATCCTGATGAGTGGCGCGACTACAGTGCCCTGGAGATCGCGGCAGACGATCTCTTTGGCAATCTTCGTCGAGCCACGGCGTTTGAGCACCGGCGCAACTTGGCCAAGCTCGGGGCTCCGGTGGACAGGAATGAGTGGTTCATGACGCCGCAAACGGTGAATGCCTATTACAATCCCGAAGGGAACGAGATCGTATTCCCCGCCGCCATCTTGCAGCCGCCGTTTTTCGACGTGGATGCGGAAGACGCGGTGAACTACGGCGCCATTGGAGGCGTGATCGGCCACGAGATCAGTCATGGCTTTGACGATCAGGGACGTAAGTATGCCGGGGATGGCAACTTGCGCGATTGGTGGACAGAGGAGGATGCCGAGCGGTTCAAGAAGCGCGCCTCGGGTTTGGTGGAGCAGTACAATGCTTACTCACCGCTGGAGAAAATGCAGGTCAATGGCGAACTCACTCTGGGGGAAAACATTGGGGATCTGGCGGGGATCACCGTGGCGTACAACGCGTATCAGTTAGCCTTGAACGGGAAGGAAGCGCCGGTGATCGATGGCTTCACCGGCGATCAGCGGTTTTTCATCGGCTGGGCTCAGTGCTTTCGCGGAAAGTACCGGGACGAGGAAATGCGCAAGCGTTTGGTGACTGATCCCCATTCGCCGGTGGAATACCGCGTCAATGGCGTGATGAAGAACGTGCCCGGGTTCTATGACGCCTTTGAGGTGAAGGAGGGCGACGGGCTCTTCCTCGCTCCAGGGGTACGGGTCAAGATCTGGTAGACTCGATTCGATTCGCAACGGGCAGTGAGGCACGGTGGGGTGACGCCTGCTCTGCGTCACGTGGCAATATTCTTGTGTCTTTGGGCGATTCATCAGAACTTGCCTCAAACCTGATATCCCTATGACCTCTCGAACCGCGCCGGACCAGCCTCGAAACCAACTTCTGTTCTCGATTCTACTAGCCACCCTCGCTCTCGCGGCGAGTCTTGCCCAGGCAGCGAAGCCAAATTTCATCATCATCTTTACCGACGATCAGGGCTATGGTGATCTGAGTTGTTTTGGTTCGAAGACGATCAAAACCCCGAATATCGACCGATTGGCCGCGGAGGGGCGGAAATTCACGAGCTTCATGGTGGCATCGCCGGTGTGCACCCCATCGCGTGCGGCGCTCCTGACAGCGTGCTATCCCAAGCGGGTGGGCATGCACCAGCACGTCCTCTTCCCCGCATCCAAGAAGGGGCTGAACCCTGACGAACATACCATCGCCGACCACCTGAAATCCCAGGGATATGCCACGGCTTGCTTCGGCAAGTGGCATCTGGGCCATCACCCGGAAGTACTCCCGACCTCGAACGGATTCGATACTTACTACGGGATACCCTACTCGAATGACATGAATCATCCGGACAACAAGGGGAAACCCAAAGGCGGCGCGGATGGGATGGACATTCTGTGGAATGATCCTGAGTCGACGCTGACAAAATGGAAGACGCCGTTGTTCGAGGACGAGAAGATCGTCGAGCTGCCGGTCGATCAGCGGACCGTCACGCGACGTTGCACCCAGAAGGCGATCGATTTCGTCAAAGCGCACCGGGACGAGCCCTTCTTCGTCTATCTGCCGCACTCCATGCCTCACATTCCGCTCTATGTTCCGGACGAGGTGCGCGATCCGGATCCGAAGAACGCTTACATCAACACCATCGAACACATCGATTCCGAAGTGGGGCGACTCCTGGGAGTTCTCGACGAACTGAAACTCACGGAGAACACCTTTGTCATCTACACCACGGATAATGGACCGTGGTTGTCATTCAAACACCATGGCGGTTCCGCGGGGCCGCTTCGCGAAGGCAAGGGAACGACATTCGAAGGCGGCCAGCGAGTGCCCTGCCTGATGCGCGGGCCGGGAATCCCCGCGGGCACGGTCTGCGACGAACTCACGGGGACGATCGACGTCCTGCCGACGATTGCGGCAATCACGGACACGCCCTTGCCGTCTGGGAAAAAGATCGACGGCCTGGATGTGTCCGGATTGTGGATGGGGACGACCGAGAAATCACCCCGCAAGGAGTTCGTTCACTACACTTCTCAGGGAAACCTGGAAGGCATTCGCCAAGGAGACTGGAAGCTGCTGGTGAAAAAGCCCCGCGCCCGAAGAAATCAGAGAGTGGACCCGGAGCCGCCGCAGATCTTCCTCTTCGATCTGAGCAAAGATATGGGCGAGCAAAACAACCTGGCCGAGGCACATCCGGAAGTCGTGACCGCATTACGCGAACGCATGGAAGTCTTGGATGGCGAGATCACTGAGCATGCCCGGGCTCCGTGGAGAAAGGACGGTTAGTTGGCGGGGCAACCTGCCATGGTTGAGTGGGTCTTACAGGAAAATGGCAGGGACTTCAATCCCTTCATCAAACAAGCGAACTCTGGGTGAAGTCCCTGCCACTTTCCCGCAGTGCGGATGCGGCAGTGTCCGCATCACCTTTTAACGCTTAGTTTTCGTCGTCTGCGGATCTTTGGCCTTCTTCTTCACGCGTTTGAATTTGATCGCGTGGGCCTCCTGCGCTTCCCCATTGATGACGTGGGTCCACTTCTGCTCGATTTCGTCGTCACTCACGAAGGTCAGCACGAGCGCGTTCATGTGAGATTCCTTTTTCGCATCGATCTCGCCGTTCTCGTCCAGCTTGAGCGAGACTGAGTTCTCATCCGAATCCGTTAGGAGCAGGTGCGGGCGATTGTGCAACATGCAGTAATGCGTTAGCGCCAGTTTTCCGGCCTTGTCGTTGTAGAGGGTCACCATCTCCATCGGCGTCCCGACGAAGGTGCGCTCCATCACGGCGCTGCCACCGGCCACGATGGTGTACTCCAAGTCCATCTTCTGCCCGTCCATGGTGCCTAGCCATTTACCCGCCAGGGACTTGATGCGCTCGAACTCCGCGGAGCCCTTGTAGGGCTTCATCGCCATGTTCGCCTTTTTCTCCTCATCCGCCAGGGCACTGGACGCTGCCAGAGCCAAGAGCACGACATAGATCGACCATTTCGTTTTCATGGGTTCCAGGCTGCCAGAGAATCCTCCCGGCTGGAAGGAGATTTATTCTCCTGTTTGTCGGCCGGTAGGCAGGGACAGGCAACCGGCTCCCTTGGCGGCGCTACTCTGGAGAAATGGGACTCGAGCGTTCCCGAAGGCGAATATTCCTGAACTTCATTTCGAACGGTCCCTGGTCGCGGATTCCGTTCACCTGGAGTCCAATGAATCCGCGGGGGTGCGTTTGATAGACGTCCTCGCGGGTGATGTCATCGACGGCGTGTCCATTGACCCAGGTCCGCATTCGCGGTCCCTCAGCCACGATCCGAAGCAGGTTCCAGCCTTCATCCTGGAAGAAGTGGTGTCCGTTCTCCAGCTTCTCCTTGGAAGAAAGCCATCCGGTCCCCAGCGCTTCGCCATAGAACACCCCGGTGGTGGGTGACTTGGGTCCCAGGTTTCGGCGAATTTCCGCCTGCGGACCGTAGACGCGGCCGGCGGTGAAACTCCAACCCTCGCCGCTGGTGACGGGCCGGGCCTGGGAGCGGAACTGGATCCCGGAATTGGTCACATCATCGACGTAGACTTCGATTTCCAATTCGAAATCGGAAAACTCTCGCGTGGAACAGAGAAAGGAATTCACACTGCCGGGCACGGTACGGCCGACGATGGCGCCACCCTCTACCGTGAAGTGATGCGATCCATTGAGATGCACCCAGCCATCGAGGGTCTTGCCGTCGAAGAGCTCGATCCAGCCTTCATCGTCATCGTCCCCACGGGGATGTTGTGGTGCTCCTACTTGTTTCTCATCGCCGAGGGCGAAGGCGATGATGGAATCACCCGAAGGGGTGGCGTTCTTTCCCCCGCCGCAGGCCGTGACGACGAGGTATTGTCGACCATTGATCATGTAGGTGCTGGGCGTGGCGTAGGAGGCTGCGGGGAGCTTGTGTTCCCAGAGCAATCGACCGGTGTGTTTTTCAAAGGCGCGAATCTTTTCATCGGGAGTACCCGCGATGAAGATGAGCCCACCAGCCGTGGCGACCGCTCCGCCGAAATTCCGGGCGCCGGTGTTGCGAATGCCCTTCTTGACCAACTCGGGATACTCACCGAGCGGCACGCGCCAGAGGATCTCACCCTTGACCAGGTCGATGGCGTTGAGCGTACCCCAGGGTGGTCGAACGCCGGGTTCGCCATGGAGGCCGTTGAATTGGGCGTGCCCCTCGAAATAGTAGCGGGTTTCCTTTCCGGTGTCCGCGATCTCTACTTGTGAGTCTCTGGGGCTGGTGATGTAGGTCACGACATCTTGGATCTCGCGGTTGGACAGTTGAGGAAACGCGGGCATCAAGCCCTGGCCGTTCCGGATGCCGGCGAACATTTCTTTCTCCGTTTTTTGGGATTCCAGAAGCGAGGGAAACAGCGGGGGCACTCCCTGCCGATTGGGACCATGACAGGATTGGCAGTAGGCTTGATAGACAAACAGCCCGCGTTCGATCCCGGTCTCGAGCGAGCCTGCTGCCGGTTCGATCGATTTTCTCAATTTGAACAAACCGGGAGAATCGTGCGCGTTCACGTAGATGGTGTTGAGATAGGGATCAAAGGCGCCGCCATGCCACTCGATGCCCCCGAGAGTGCCCGGGGAAAGAAGGTTGCCCTGTAAGGTCGGCGGGGTGTAGAGCGTTCCTTTGGAGTAGCGGTCAAACTGCGCCTTCACATGGGCGTAGGTTTCGGGGGTGATGCGTGAAAGGTCCGCCTCGGTCACGGCGAGCCGGATGAGCGGCGGTGGAAGAAGCGGGAAGGGCTGCGTCGGCCAGGCTTCCTCGCCCGGAACGGTGGATGGCGGAACGGGAATCTCCGGTGTGGGAAAGAGTGGTTTGCCTGTTTCGCGATCCAGGACAAATGTCAGTCCCATCTTGGTGAACTGGACGATGGCATCCCGAGTGCTTCTCCCTTCTTTCAAGGTGACGAGCACCGGGGCCGATGGGTTGTCCATGTCCCAAAGATCGTGGTGGACGGTCTGGTAATGCCAGATGCGTTTGCCGGTCCGGGCGTCGAGGGCCAGCACGCAATTGCCGAAGAGGTTCATCCCTTTGCGGAACCCGCCATAGTAATCAAATGAAGGTGAACCGGTGGCGCAGAAAACCCAGCCGCGATCCTCGTCGATGGTGAATCCGCCCCAGGGATTGGCGCCGCCATACTGTTCGCCTTCGACAAACTCCCACGTGTCGTAGCCAAACTCACCCGGCTGCGGGATGGTATGGAAGATCCATTCGAAATCGCCGGTAATCGCGTTGTAGGCGCGGATGTGGCCCGGCGTGGAAACGTATCCCTCGGGCACGCGCGAGGTGACGATCAATTTGTCCTCAAACACAGCGCCGGGACAGGTGCACTCGATGGAGGCGGTGGCGGGATCGACACCGAGGTCGTAGCGCAGATCAAGGTGTCCCCCGCGTCCAAAGTCCTCGATGAGTTCTCCAGTCTTGGCGTCGACGGCGTAGACGCGATTCCTCACAAAGACAAAAATACGTGCCGAGGCCTCTCCTTCCCAATAGACCACGCCACGATTTCGACCCTGCAATTTGCGTCCGCCCTCATTGTATCTCGATGAATCGAAGAACCAAATGGCGTCGCCGGTTCCGGCGTCGATGGCGGCCGCGTTGAGTGAAGGCGTGGAAACGTAGACGATGCCGTCCACCATGATGGGGTTGGCGTAACTCGACGTCCGTGGACCCGCGTCGCCGGTGTGATATTCCCAGACCGGTTTCAAGCGATGCACGTTGGCAGCATGGATCTGAGCGAGTTCGGCAAACTGATTGCCCTTCTTGTCGCCCCGGTAAATGCTCCAATCCCGATAGTTGTCGAGACGATCTTCCGCGTCGGTGGCAAGCGTGGAAGCGAGCATGACCAGGCAGGTGGCCGGAATCGATCTCGTGATCGCCGATCGAATGCGTGTCCGTGGTTTGCTTAACATGATTCCGTTTTGCAGAATGTTCGAGAAACGGCGATTCCAAACGCCTCGGCGATTGGTCCTATCATCATCATTATCAGCGTGATGGGGCCGTGGCCGACGCGATCTCGTCTGAAATATCGTCGAGGGTCCGTTTTTTCCAGCGTGCCTCGATGGCTTTCATCGCCTCTTGGACATCGGCTCCCTCGTGGAAGGAGAGCCATCCGTTGAGGATACCGGTCTCACCGGCGGCGAGGCCGGGAAATTTGGGGTCGGAATGGAGGCAGGGGACGGGTGGGTTGGCCCACGGACGATGACAGGGTTCCCAGGCGGTGATGATCCAACGCGAACTCGTGTCCGACTTGCAGACGACGAAGGGGTTCTGCAGGATCTTGTTGTCGTTTGTCAGGGCATTGAATCCATCGGCGCTCTTGAGCATGACACAGTTCTGTATCCGGAGGTCGCTCAGGGGGGCGTTGGTGCCATTGTGCAACCACATGACCATGGCCACGTGATCTTTCTGCGGGTAGACGAGGGTGCCGAACCGAATGCCATTGGGTAGCCTGCGGGACATCTTGAAGGTGCCGTCGGCACGTCGATCCCATTCCTGTCGGGGGAGTTCGGTTCCACGCTTCGTCCACACGGTATCGATGTGGGTGTGGGCCAGGTAGGTGAGGCCGAGATTGGACCAGATGGCCTCGGGGACATCGGCCACGACATAGCTGCGATGGTCCCAGGGGGTGAAGACGCTGATCTTGGTTTCGCGTTGCGGGTCGATGGCGCCGTCGAGAAAGCCGATGCGGGGATGGCGCCCACCGGGATAGGGGAGCACCGTGAGGGTGTCAGCGGCCGAGCGTTCCCTTGGGAGCCTGGCGTGTTCCGGTGCCCGGTGCAGGGCGGCGGCGATTTGTGGCAGGCCGAGGCCAGTGGCGGCCTGGATCTCGCTCATGCGGAACTGATGGGAGAGCATGTTGGAGAGCCAGTATTGCAAATCGCTTTCGTCCGCGGGGGGGCGTGCGTTCTCCTGAGCCAGGATGGGGACACTTGCGGCGGCCAGCAGGGAGGTCAGCACCGTGGTGATCTTCATGCCCATTCATTGCCCGAGATCGGGGAGCGTGGCGAGCTTCTTTCAACCGGGAAGGTTTCCGTTGCCATGTCCCGTGGCCGGACGTTTGGTCGCGGCGATGTCTCAGTCTTCGCCAACTTCCTCTGCCCAGTCACCGCGCCGCGGGTGCTGGACGAGGCTCCTCATCGTCGTCGCCATCGGCTTTCTCCTGCTTGTGGTCGGCCTCATCGTCTGGCTCTTCGTGAGTGAAGGCCGCGGGAAAGCGGCCTGGGCGGCGTTCAAGGCCGAGTGGGAAGCCAAGGGCGAGGTCTTTGATTGGCGGGCGTCGGTTCCGCCCGAGCTGGAGGAGGCGTCGAATTTCGCCACCCACCCGGTCGTAGTCCAAGATCAAACAGGCTTGAATCCGGCGCTCGATCTGCAGCAATTGCCCAATGTGGCCGGGCGGGGATCACGCCGCGATTGGACCTCGGGCCAAACCTTCTCCTTCCGGAGTTTGTTCCGCGAGTCTGCGCGGCCTGAGGCCGAGGAGGAAGCGATCGAGATCTTCGACGCCTTTGCCGCGGAGCGCGAGGGTCTGCTGGCGCAGCTGGGGGAAGCCGCGCGGCGACCGGGGTGCCGCTTTGATTTCGACTACGAGACCGACGGTTTCTTTGGTTTGCACACGACTGATGTGCTGACGATCTGCCGGGAGGGTTCGATGATTCTCGAGGGGCGCGGTCTCAGTTCCCTGCGGAGTGATCGCTTGGATGCGGCGTTCGAGGATTGGGAAACGATCGCTCGCCTCTCGCGGCACATGGATCAGGGACCGGGGCTCATCCACGGGCTGGTCAGCCTCGTGTGTTCACAGAATGGCTTGCAGATCCTCTGGGAGGGACTGCGGACGCAGCAATGGGAGGATTCCCATTTGGAACGCGCCGAGGCCCTTCTTACCCAGTTTGACTTTCACGGGAGTGCCATGCGGC
Source organism: Verrucomicrobiales bacterium (assembly GCA_028281705.1). Classification (GTDB taxonomy): domain Bacteria; phylum Verrucomicrobiota; class Verrucomicrobiia; order Verrucomicrobiales; family DEV007; genus JAACDM01. The sequence continues at coordinate 2,926 of JANQJH010000094.1, read as the reverse complement.
ATTTCCGTGAGGAGCGTGCGGGATTCATCTTCATTTTGGAAGAGTGTCTGATCCGTCGAAAACAGCTTCCTCCGGTCTTTCGTGCGCCCGGGAGTGGGTTTGGAGGATTGGAGAAAATGCCCAAGGGCTGGATCTACCGGAACCTGGTGAGCTACTGCGGCTTCATGCAGCGTCATCTCTTGGCTCCCCGCGGTGAACTGACAGATCGCATCGACTACGCTGGACTTCGAGACGCCGAGCGCGAACTCGCGGGCCGGCGATTGATCGGCGGGGTCTTACCCAACCCGCATCATCTCTTTGTCGTCATGAGCATGCCTTCCCTGGAGGGCTCTGCCGGTGTCATTTTGCGAGGCCAGGCCCAGATTGATCTGGCGCGTCTCGCGGTGGCGAATGAACGCTACCGGCTGCGAACCGGGAGCCATGCAGAGAATCTGTCAGATCTTGCATTGGATCCGCTGCCGCTGGATCCCGTGACCGGAGGTCCTTATATCTACCGCTTCAAGGACGACGGGTCGCCCCTGATCTACAGCATGGGAGCCAATCGTGAGGGCGACGGCGGGGAGACGGCCGAGGACTGGCGTCACGGAGACTGGGTGTGGAAGTATGGAGATGATTGATTGTTAGTGAATGCCTCTATCTTGGAGATGGACTCTGGTAGGTAAGGACGCGAAATTGGGCGGACAGGAGTGTCCGCATCACTTGGAGCGACGCAGACGGGCGGACAGGAGAGTCTGCATCACTTGGCTTCGCCCATTTGGAAGTGTCAGCGTCTCGCGGTGTTCTTTTGGAGCACCGGTTGCGGGCGGCCGACGAGGATGCCGGCGTGTTTTTTGTAGCGGTTCAGGTATTGGTGGATGGGGGCGTCGATGATGACCTTCTTCCTGTCCGAGGAGGCGTGGAGGAGGCGGACGCTACCGTCCTTGGCGCGGTAGGCGAGTCCCACATGGGAGCAGAATCCACCGTGATACTTGGTGGCGATGCCGATGACGTCGCCGTTCTTCAGGGAGCGTTCCATGCGAGCGACGCGCTGTTTGGGAATGTAGACCGCCGGCAAATGGGCCACGCGTTTTTCGTGCCGGGCCATTTGGGGGCGGAGTGATGGGTTGTTCCGCAGGTAGCGGTAGCTCTTCCACAGGGTGGTCATCTCGGAAATCTTGCGGTTCTTGAAGGGGATGCCTCCGAGCGAAGGGGTCAGATTGCGGATGGTGCCGCGCCGGTGATTGTCGTGATACCAATCGGCGAGATAGTGGAGGCGATCGAGGTAGTTTCCGTGACAGGTGCCGGCGTGATAGCGGGTACATTCAATTTCCCGGAGAAGATCAATGGGCTCATACTTGCTCCGGGGCGTTTCCATCATGCGGGCCAATCCCATGGCCGTTTCAAAGAAGGTCCAGCAATCCAAGCCCTGAAAATTGACCGAGGGAGACTCGACGCGGTCGTCGATTTCCAGGGTGAATCCGCGGTAGGGCGTGCCCACCATGGCCAGACCGAATCGAACCGTGCGTTCGCCGATGGGCAAACGTTGCCACTGTTCCCGCTGGGCGTGCTGGACGAGACGATGGAAGGTGGATTCGCCTTTGAAGATCGTCTTCATCGGCAGTCTGATGACAGGCGAACCCGTGGAGCTGGCTGGCGGGGCGGCCTGGGAGGGGAGCAGGAGTGAGACGGCGACACCGGCGACGAACGGAATTCTCATAACGCTCAAGGTATCCGACAATGATTGAATTTGCCAGGAGCCTTTGCCGTGGATGCTCCTCGATGAGGGGCGACGCGGTCTTGGGGGATTTTCTCCTTTGCCATCGGCGTACTTATCGGAATGGTGAGGCGTGGCAGCAGTCCGGATTTTGTTAGCGCAGTTCGTCATCATGGTTTTCTCCATCTTGGTACTCGCAGGATGTGGGCGGCGTGAGGATGACGCAGAGGTGGAGCTGGATCCCGTGATGCGCCGGGCCCAGCGTCTCCTGTTCGACCAGAATCAGAATGATGAGCGTATCTGGTACTCGGAGGTCGAGGCGATGGAGTATGAGCGCTCGCTGAATGCGCTGGTGGATCAGTTGCGTTATTCGTCGGATCGACTGGCGCTCTTGAAAGCGTTGGAGGTTGGAGAGTTCCGGTTTCGACGGCCAGGCCCCTCGCAACCGGTGGGCTGGGGGGTGGAGGAGTTGCGTTTGGATGGGACGCCGGTGCGGTGGGATTCGGAGGAATGGCGATCCTGGTTTGAGGTTCTGGCGGCGGCAACGGTGACAATCGACTACTTTCAGCTTCGGTTGACGAAATTCGTTCCGGGAAGTGAGGAGACCAACGGGCTCGCGAGTGGCGTCGTGGCCATGGAATGCCATGCGAAACAGCGATCGCTGCAAGCCGTCGATGAGCCGATCTATCACTCCATGAAGGGTGAGCTTTCGATCACCTGGGATCGACCACTCGTCGGCGGGGCCAAAGTCGGCCCCATGGCGAGTGTCCGGGTTGACGATCTTCGTTGGTGCCGCTCTCGCGGGGGGCAGGGCTTTGTGGAGAAGCGCCGGTATGCCGTGGGGGATCCTGAAACGCGGCAGGCGGTGCGGATCACGCCCATTCTGGTGAGGGACCTGGATGGGGACCAGCGGCCTGAGATTGTCCTGGGAGGGGTGAATCTTCTCTTGCGCAATCTGGGTGACTTCGAGTTTCAAGATGAGCCTTTTCTCAATGAGAATGTCAGTTTGCGCCGCGTCGCTGCCCTGGCGGATTTCACTGGGGAAGGGCATGTGGACCTCCTGAGCTTTCTCGCCGATGGTTCGCCGATCTTGGTGGAGGGCGGGCCCAATGGAGGTCTCACTGGGAAGTCGAGTCAGCCGTGGTCCGAACGCGTGACCTATCCCAGCGGTTTGGCGGTGGCCGATATCGATGGCGACGGTGATCTCGATGTCTGGCTGGCCCAGCATCGGCC
>JANQJH010000050.1 GCA_028281705.1 Verrucomicrobiales bacterium | reverse complement strand
TATGGAAAGCTTGCGCCGTTAGCCTGGAAACGGGCATGGCCGGTGCTTAGGGGGGAAGGGGGCCGCAAGGCCCCTGACCTACCCGATCCTCTACAGGGCTCGATGGAATAGTTAGAGCCCGAAGAACAACAGCAGGTCTGGTGATTGCTCACTCATAAGTCTTCACAAGGCTCCCGGTGTAACCGAAATCCTCAACAGTAATCCCCAAGCGCGCCAGTTCGGTCCGAGCTGCATCACCGTCGACGGCGTTCCATGTGTGGTAGCTCACCTTCATGCGTTCCTCTCTCAGCGAATCATCCATGATCTTACGGGCCCAGGCAAAAGCCCTGGCCGGGTCGCTCGGCGTCAGGCTGAGAGCCAGGACGTCAATTCCTTTGTCCCGTACCGGCGACTCGCCGAAGCCTTCCAGCCACTCTTCCACAAAATCAAATTCTGCATGTCTCCCCGTCGTCAATTGCCCGGCCATCCTTGCAATGTTGTCTGGCAGATGGGCATCAGATGACTGCCGAGCAACCCAGTCCAGCCGCATTGCGGTTCTGTCGTCAAGATTGATGCCCACACTGTCGATCATCACAGAATTCCATTCGGCGGAATCGATCTGCGGCTCTAATTTCAGCAGGTAAGAGGCTGCTTTCTCAAAGCCCTGATAATGCGCAGCCGCAATGCCAAAATGCTTCAGGACACTCACGCGCTGATCTCTGGTTTTCAAGCCCGCTGCCAGATTCACAAAACGATCCTGGTCGGATGACAGACCTGATTTTGCAAATGCGGATCCGAGACCGTTCATCACTGCCGCGATATCCTGCTCTCCCAACTGCGCGATCAAGTCGATGGCCCACTCTGGATCGGCTTCTGCAACGGCCTCCACAATCCCTTCCAGCACCGCATTCATCTGCCCGTCCTCGCGCGCGGATGCCCGCACATTGCCATTGTACCACGCCATGGCGCTTTCCGGATCGTCAGTCGCCCACCGCCTGACAAACTGCGCGGCCAAGGCGATCATGTGATGATCCAGAGCATAGTCGATGGCAAAAGACGGTTCTTCGTCCGCCAATACCTGAAGAGCCGCCTCCGCAAGAATCCGCCGAAGACCCTCGTCCAGCATGACGTTGTCGAGTTCGTCAAGCAGCTCATGCAGCATTGGCGAAGGAAGGCGGCCAATCCGCCTAACAATCTCTCCTAGAGCTACCAGATCCGCCTTCTCAAAGGCCTTCTGAGCCTCCGAAAGAAGTTCGCCAATTTCAATCAAATCGGTCTGATCGACCGGGCGAGGCTTCTCGCCTCCGGCGCGCTTCAGACGCTCATTCTCAATCACAACGCGTAGACGTTCAAGCTTCTGATCTCCAGCATCCGCAATTTCATTCAGCCTGCCCATCCGCCATTGTTGAATGCCAATTCCCGCCGCCAGAAGAACGACGAATGCGGATGCCAAGATCTTTTTCTTTGATAGATACATAAACGATAACCCCAAGGGTGCATTAACAGTTGTTGACTGGGCGGCAGAGAAGGACATGGCCGCCTTGACGACAATCGTCGCTAACGAGGCGGGGCAGGAAGAAGATGCCATTTGCCTCATTGCCGCCGAAACGGCACCGGCCGGCATCGCGAATCCAGCCCGCACAAGATTCTTTCTCAATTTGGCCAGAGCCCGACTCTGCATTTTGTGGCAGGCATTCTCAGATTTTCCCAGCTTCTCCGCAATTTGCGCAAATGACAGCCCATCCAAGAAGCGCCACGATAAGAGACGTCGATCCCGATCAGGAAGACGGAGCAGCCCATCGTCAATAGCCGCCATGAGTTCCGGCTGGAACTCATGGCCTTTCACCGATCTCTCAAGATGTTCCCGGTAGTTGTCCATTTTTCTGAGCCGCCGCGCCTCGGTTCGTTTCGCCTTCGCTGCTTCCAGCATGACCGCCCTGTGCAACCACCCACCAATCGATCCCGAGTCTGAAAGCTTGGCGGCCTTACGCGCCAAGGCCACGAAGACCTCCTGGGTGACATCCTTCGCCTGCTCGACGCGCCGCGTTTGCCGCAGAGCCGTGGCGTAAACCAGGCCGGCATACCGACTCACCAAGGCCTCGAAAGCTTCCTCTGATCCGTGATCTCGGAACTCTCGCAACAGAGCGATGTCATCGTCGAACGCCATATATCCTTTTCCATATCCTCCCGCCGACACCCGTTTTCTGACAGGAAAATGTCACTTTCGCTTGCCGCCATGCGCCGCAGCCTACCCCTCCAATCATACCCGAAAGACGCCCAGTGATTATTCACACGCGCCAATGAATAAAAGGAACCCGCCAGGTTCCCGGCGATCCTCACTTCCTGGCAAAGAAAAAGCCGCCAACAGCGCAAGGACGAAACGCTGCTGACGGCGGTTCCAGGCCCATCAAGGGCCGGCTACGTGAAGGGGGATCTACTTCGCCCGAGCCCGATAGCCCTAGATAGATATCTTCAACAGGCTGGGCCTTTACTTGTCACGGCTCACGCGTCTCCGCCTGCAAGCCATCGCAATCAAGCCGAGGAGTGCCAGCCCCGCTGTTTGCGGCTCTGGAATGGGAGCCGACGAAAGACCCTCAACGCGGATGCCGTTGATCGAGCGAAAGCTGGAAAAGGGAGCGGGAACATCTCCGAAAGTGGCCGTAACTTCCGTCTTCGTTCCACCAAGATCAAAATCGGTGTAAAAGACCGTGTTGCTGTTGCCGTCCGCATAGCTACCTGAACCCAATGACACCGCATCGACAATATCAGGGGCAACGGGGAAGGCTTCCGGAGCCCCTTGCGAGCCGACGAGCGCGTAGCTGACCCTGGCGAACTCCACGCCTACGGAAAACGCCGTCTGCACTTCAAAGGCGTAGGCCCCGCTGTGGGAGTAGTAGGAATCACCACCGGCGATCAAGCCACCGGGTGAAGCGATGTCGACCAGGACATCGATCCGCAGTCCCGAGGAGGTGGGCACGTTCAATCCAGCGGTGACCGGCGCGGCCCCCTGGGCTCCGTCCGGAGCCGTGAAGATGTCCCACTCAGCCGATCCGCCCTTGGGATCCACGTCGAAGCCGGGTACCGGGACAAAGCTAGTTGCAGCCATGGACGGGAGGGCACCCAAGAAGGCGCCGAGAGCCATCAGGCGCAAACAGTCGAATTTGAAGACATTCATTGCCTTTGATTCAAGCCCGTCTTCTTGAGGCCGCTAACGCTAGCTTGTGAATCATTGGCGTTACATTGTCCTCCTAGCTTCTTTCTCTGCCTATCTTTCGCACCAAATGCGACGGCGCACGCACTCGTCGCACGCACACATTCCAACGGCACCTCAGACTGAGCAATCCCTCAACGGATTTTCTTGATTCCAAGCGAGCCGATCAAACCGAGAGTGAGTCCGAGGGCCCATCCCGCGAGGACGTCCGAAGGATAGTGCAGGCCTTTGGCGACCCGGACAAAGGCAATCAAGAACGCCATGGCTGCCACGGAAATGCGGAGCGTCAACATGGGCCAGCTAGCCGCGATGACACCCGCCGCGATCCCGTAGAGCACGGCGTGCGCAGAAGGCATGCCGTAGGCACTGCCTTCACGTTTGCCCGGAAGAAGAGCCGCGGTGGGCGGGCGCGGACGGGCAATCTGTTCTTTGAGCACGCTCGCTAAAGTCATGGCCAATCCTACAAGCACAATCAGGCACGCTAGCCTTCCGAGTATCAGGGGCCATCGAACCGGCCCGGCCGCCGTGGCGGCAAGGGAGGCGATCAGTAAGATCGACCCGGCTATCAAAGCCACTGAATCAAGCCAAGCCTGAGATTGTCCCCATTCGACCCACGTCCGCAACCAGAACGCTTCCCACTGAGTGAACGAATCCATGAGCATCAACGCACCCAGGGGCGGGCCTGTTTGATCACAAGATCGCCATCAACGGTCACTTTGAACTCAATCTCCATGGCAAAACGAGGAGACACGGCGCCGGTGACCGTTTTGAAATGGGCCGTAATGGTTTGGAGGAGCCCTGACAGGCTGGCGATCTCCTCCAATGATAGAACAGATTCGTCGTTGGAGGCCGCCAAGGACGAGGCCCGCATCTTCACTCCTTGCCAATGAAACTCCCCCGTGGCCGTCGTGAGCCATTCTTCGGGCACGGCATCTGCACCGGGATTGGTCACCAGATCCTCACCGAATTGAGCATTGATCGTGTAGCCGGGTGCACCCGTGGTGAATAGGTTGGCAGCCACGGCCACCCCGTTGGCGATTTCGTCGTCGAAGTTAGGATGGACGAGCACACCCATCTTCGCGCTCAGGTGGTCAATGCGATAGAATTCGCGTTCTTCAAAAGCTCGCTCGGTCCACAGGCTGGCCCAGACTTGGCGGATCGAATGCACGAGCTCTCCTTCATCCGGCCGGTGGGTGTATGAATTGTGGAGCCCCGCGCCGCTAAAGTTTAAGAGATCCTCGCTGTTCGCACTGGAACGGCATCTCAAGGGTTGACCGTCGGGAAACTGAGCACGCCAGCTTTCCAGTGCATCGATCCGCTCACGAGGTATCCCAACCTGCCTCACACGGCGCCGGATCTCTTTAAGAGTGGCATTTCTCCACTCTCGTTCGATCATACGTGAATCTGCCAGTTGCACTGCGATCCAGGAATCCAGTCCGCTTGCGTTCATGGCTTGGTCAAACCATGAGAATGGGACCGCGAAGCCTTTCGTCACGGTGTATTCGGGAATGAACTTGCCGAGCTCTCCCAAGTTTGCTGCCTTGGCTCCATAAGAAATCCATGCCTCATGGGTAAGATCCTCCAAAGAACGGATGCCTTCCTCGGATAAACCGGCGCTGAGTTGGGTGATTTCCTTGGGTCGCAATGATTCTAGCCAGGAGGTGACTTCCTCGGCCGTCGATTCGGAAAGGATTAATCCTGAAGGACGTACCTCTAGTTGCACGGGTTTGCCGATGAGCAACGCGATGGTGGGATCAACCGAGGCGTCTCTCAGATACGCGTTGGGAATGCCGTCTTGCCGGGCGCGCAAGTTCACATGGGACAAGGGTGTTTGTGGTGCCTCTGTGATCACACCGGCCAAGCGGCCAATTTCGTTGGGAATCGAGAGAAAGATCGCAATATCGGCCGGCCCGAGGTTATCGATGGCACTGCCTCGGGCCAGGCGCAGCCAACCGTAGCTCACCCCGCTATTAAGCGCCTGATAGGGCTGTGAAGCGTAGAGCATTTCGTCAGTGGCCACCCTGACAAAAGAGTTGCGGTAATGCGACAACTCTTCCCGCCAGAGAGCCCGTTGGATGTCACCCGACGGATGGTAAGCGATCGGCGCTTCGAGGTCGGGGGCGCCTACGCTCACGAGGTCGAAAATGGCGGACATGAAGGCGAAATCAATCGGGTCGTTGGGGAGTGACTCGAGGAGATACACGCCGCGCTTACCTCCATCGCCAACAAAATTCGGGCGGTGAACGAGTGTACCGGCGAAGTATTTCCGAGGCCTCGATCCGGCATAACCAAACTGAAGGAAGTCGCGGATTCCAAGAACCTGGTTGGCAAAGAGCGAGTGGCTTCTGTGGGTCGCCGTGTTCATAAACCAGATCTTGGGATCACCCTCAGCGAGTCCGGCGACGAGGAATTTCACTTCCCGGAGCTCGAACTCGGGGTTGGTCAAGTCTGCAAAGGCAAGTTCCTGGAAATGAGCGTCTGAAGCCAGGGCCACGGCCCCATTCATCGCGTCGATGCCTTTCGCCGGATTGAGGGGGTGCAGCGCAGGCCAGCCCCCTATCTCTACGCCGTCGGTGATACCGTCTCCGTCTTGATCGGCCCCATCCCCGGCCTCGCGAACGCGATAGTAGCCCTGGTGAACGGAGGAGGACACGTCGCGCAAGGTGACCGTATCTCCGGGCCCAAAACTTGCGGCCCTAGCGGGTTTCCATTCCTCCAAGTCGGAGGATCGCTCCAAGACCACGGTACCATTCCGCGGGGGTGCCTGCCACCGAAGACGAAAGAGACCTTCAACCAACTCAGGAGCCTGGGCCCGGAGCGAAGTCGAGGCGGCGGTCACCATGACCAACGCGAGAATAAGCCTACGGGGAAGTCGCATCGCCCATCCTATCACGGCACTTTCCGCTGGTGCGCGGTAGCTTGCGGTAGATTGTCGTTCGCTTGCGAAAAATCCCACTCCTTTTTCGCAAAACAGCGCTAATCCACAGCAAGCAAGCGTTAGCAGCCTCCGAGGCAGGGTATAGAGAGGGAAACGTCCTCGTTTTAATTCACACAACCCAAACTCATTCCGATGAATGTCTCCTCTCGATTCGCAGCGCCACTGTTCGCCGTGGGCATCTGGGCCGCTCCCTTCCAATTTTCATCGGCCTCCACTGTAGGGGTCAACGAACCAACGGAGTGGTCGCGGGACGATGCTGAAACAGCGTATGTCAGTTTCGACATCTTCACGGGGATCACTGGAGGAATAGGAGGCGACTCTGGATCCGGCTCCAATGGTGTGGCATCCGCCACTTTGGCGATCGTCAGTGAAGATACGGACGCTTTCGGACCGATGCTATTGGGTGGCCCGGCGCCGGCCGACAACCGGATCTACACCGGAGATGAACAGATGTCCTTCAGTCTCACATTGGAACCCAAATTTCAGACCGACTATGCCTTGGTGCAAATTGTCGAACAAGGGGGACCTAACGGATTTGATTCTGTGAGTCTCGGTGGATTTGAGCCGTCGTCCACCTCTTCGGAAATGTTTACTGAAGAGGGCAAGACGGTCTGGCGCTACGCTTGGGATATAGACGCTCTCGAAGGAGGGATGGAATCAGGAAGCTTGGAGTTGCTGATGAACGAAGAGGCGGTGGGGCATCTGTCATTTGATAGCGTCACCGTGGATCTTTCCAGCAGCTCGAATGTGATTCCTGAGCCAACGTTGCCTTCCAATTTCGGAGCGTTCGTCATCCATCCCGAGCGTGGAAATGGAGCTCACCGGTTCACCTACTGGGAGAGTTTTACCCAGCCCTTCGACGCCCCGAACTTCGCGCGCGAATCCAGTCAGGATGCTGCGGGAAATCGATCGAACTACATCGACAACGTGACGATCACCCAGACAGAACCCGTGGAAGCGTTCGTCACCGGGTCAGGAAGCATCTACAGTTTCAGTGGATCCACGAAATTCGATATCGAGTACTTTGACGATGGGGGCGAACCCATCACGGGAATTGTCTGTCAATTTCAGACAGGCGGTGCAACGATTGACCTCGATTTGGTCACTCTCATCTATCAAAGTGTGGACACCGATGGTCAACCGATCGAGGTGACCCGAAAAGGACAGTTCCACACCTATCACGAACCGGGGGAAGGTGGTTTCGCCGACCGTGTGGCGTCTGGAGCGGAATGGGTCATTTCCCCTGAGGACCCTCCGGTGAAAGATTTCGTCATCAAACTCGATTCTCCCGCAGCCTCCATGCCGGTCTATCAAGCACAGTTGGACGTGGTGACAGTTCCGAATTATGCGGGCATTCTTGGGCGCTTGCTGAACATTGAACAGGAACCGGTCCACCGTCACGGGCAGCCGCTGACGATCACGGTGAACAGTCCTGACACCGACGAGACACGTTTCTTCCGGCCCGGACAATCCATCGAGCTTGAAGCGATGCCAAGCGATCCGGAAGCCTTCGCATTTGTCGGCTGGAAATCGCCTCTCAACCTGGAAGCCAATCCTCTAACGCATACCTTTGGCGACGAGGATTTTGCCGCCACGGCGCTCTACGCACCCCTCTCCTACCAAGCCTGGAGAGACGTCACGTTCCATCACATCGCAACGGTCGGGGAAGATCCTGACGACCTCGATGAGCTCGTCAGTGGACTCTCGGCGGATCTCGACGGGGACGGACTGGTCAATCAGTTGGAATACGCCTTCGGTGGTGACCCTTACGTCATGGACTCCGGAGTGATCACGCCACGGATCGAGCGCCTCGACGATGGGACGATCGAGATCACGCACCGTCGATGGAAACTTCCATCGGAAATGCAGAACATCCGCTACGTTCCGGAGAGCTCCGCGGATTTAGAAATATGGAACCTTGTCGAGGATGTGATCGAGACCAACACACACGACAACGATGACGGAACGGAAAGCGTCACCATGCGAGTTTCCGGGGGCGCCACTGAAAGCGCCGAGTTCTACCGACTGAGCATCCTTTTGAATTAAGCCAACGATATGATGTATTTAAGATTGATACCATTGTGCCTGCTGTCTCTGGCAGGCCACCTTTCGGCCAGCGACACGTTGTTGCAGCCTCCTCCTACCCTGCCCAAGCCAGTCGCCAGCTTTGGCGCCGCCGCATGCGGTGACCGCTTTTATGTCTATGGCGGTCACGCGGGGAGGCCGCATGCCTACAACCGCGATGACGTCAATGGAAGCCTCTACTCTTGGGCTCCCGGCGAAACGGAGTGGACGCTGTCCGCCGAGGGCGAACCCTCACAGGGTGCTTCATTGGTAACCGATGGGAAAGTCCTCATTCGCATCGGCGGCATGGCTGCGCGCAACGCAAAGGAAGATCGGCAAGAGCTGTGGAGCAGCAACACGGCCACCGTCTACCCGGTCACGGCATCTGGTCTGGGTGCGGCGCAGTCACTGGCCAATTTGCCAGAGCGGCGTTCCAGTCACGATAGCGTGATCGTCGGACGCACGCTCTATGTGTTCGGAGGCTGGAAACTGAGCGGCGGCAATCGCAAAGCGGGCGGCGATTGGCATGAAACCTATCTGACACTGGACTTAGCGGATCCCGGTGCAGAGTGGAACTCGTACCCGCAACCCTTTGTCAAGCGCGCCATTGCGGTAGCGTCCGCGAAAGGGAAAATCTACGTCTTGGGAGGCATGGATGAAGACGGCGAAACCAGCGCCGAAACCCACGTATTGGACCTGGGGACGAACGAATGGTCGAAGGGTCCTGATCTTCCGAAGCACAAACTGGGCGGCTTTGGCTTCGCTACCGTTGCAATCGGGGAGCGCATCTTCGCCAGTGGTGCGGAAGGAGCACTGTTAGAACTGACAGGCAAGGAGTGGAAGCCGGTGAGTCAGCTTGGTCAGCCGCGCTTTTTTCATCGCTTCCTGCATCGTGGCGGTTCTCATCTACTCGCTATGGGTGGGGTGACGCCTGGACACAGCAAGGCTGAGCCCGAGTGGGTCGCTGTTCCAGCCGAAACAGCTAGCGCTCCATGGCCGAAATTCCAGGGACCCCGTGGCAATGGCACCACGCCGGAGACCGGTTGGCTCCAGGGCTGGCCCGAGGCCGGCGAACCCGAAACCGCTTGGAAAGCGGAACTGGGCGTAGGCCTATCCGGCTTTGCCGTCGCCGGCGACAGGGTCTACTCGGCTGGGAACGATGGCAAAGACAAGGACACCCTCTGGTGTCTCGATCTCGATTCTGGTGACGTGATCTGGAAGCGGGAAACGGATGCCTTAACCAAGATCCACAAGATGCCCATCGTACCCTACGGCCCAGCGGCGACCCCGACCGTCGTCGAGGGCACTGTCTATCATATCAGTCGCCTGGGCCATCTCCTCGCTCTCGACGCAGCGACGGGCGAAGAACGGTGGGCGCGGCACTTCGTCGACGATCTCAAAGGCGTGTTGCCGGTCTATGGTTATGCCAGTTCAGCGGCCGTTTCCGGTGACCACTTATTTCTTGATATTGGCCAGGAAGAAGCGGGATCGAACGATGGCAGCACTGTCTGTCTCAATCGCCATGACGGATCGGTGGTGTGGCAGCAAGGTGAAGGCCAGGCGGGTTATGCCACCCCCCGCGTCACCCAACTCGGCGATCGCGATGTGTTGGTTCTGTTCAAAGGTGAAGCCCTCGAACTAAGGGATCCCGTGAATGGTGATCTCCTGGCGCGACACGCCACCACGACGCGTGATTTTTGCAACTGCGCGACGCCCCTTATTTTCGACGAAAGTACTCTCATCATTTCGCACACCGGCAAAGATGCGACCCGCGCGTTGAAATGGGACGGCAGCGAGCTGAATCAGCAATGGTCTCTCCCCGGGCACGGCCTGCTCTTTCACAGCGGCACGCCTCTCGACGGCCACGTGCTCGCCTTCAACGATGAAAGCCGCAACGACAAGATTCTGCAGCTCATTGATCACCGAACAGGCCACGTCGCTTGGCAATCCGATGAATTACCCAAAGGAAACATCGTGGTGAGCGACGACGGTCTCGCACTTGTTCTCGGCCGTAACGGTGAGCTGGTGGCAGCCCAAATGTCAAAAGAGGGGGTCAAGGTCCTCCGCCGGATGCAAGTGCTTGGAGGCCGGACCTATGTCCAACCCGTTCTCGCCAACGGACGGGTCCTCTGCCGCAACAACGAAGGCGCCACCGTCTGTTTGGACTTGCGTGGCTGACACGCGGTCAGAACTCGGTTAGACACCACGGGGGAAGGCCGACTGACTTCCGCCAGGCAATCGGTCTTGCCTGCAACAGCACCTGTTTGGTTTCAATAGGAAACTATTGGGGGACGGCCCATTTTGGGCGCTCCTCGATCGTGTAGGTAACCGTTCGTTCCTCGGACCCGTTGCGAAGAAAGTAGAGCTTGATCTCAGATCCGACGCCGTAGGCGTAGAGCCATTTTTGAAACTGGGCGACCGACTTGCAATGGTAGTAGCTGAAGCCCAGCAAGAGATCATCTTGAAGAATACCTAGCTCCCCGGCTGGGCCATCTTCCCAAACATGCTCAACTGCGACAGCGCCGGGATAGCGTTTGCGCCCATAATCGTAAGGGAAGAGGGCAGCTTCCTCATCCGTGAGGGCCCGCACGGAGAATCCGGTCCATGGCGACTTTAGGCTCTTCTTGAGCTTCAGGCTTTCATAAATGTTAGCAACGAGAAAGATCGGTAAGAGATGGCACTTACCCCGGTTCGCTTCTTCAATCGCGCGATGACGTTCTTGATCGAAGGACGAATTCGTAAGCTCTCCTTCAATTGACGAGGTGGACGGCGGATCCGGTTGATGTCCTGTATAGATGGCGACCACTTCCCCTCGTTCGTTATATACGGGCCCTCCGATCGCGGAAGCTGGAATCTCGATCCTTGCCCGCAACATCGTGGCCGTCATCGAATGCTGATAGCACTCTTTGCTATTGAGGTCCGTAATCGTTCCCGAAGTGAAGACGGGTTGCCCGCCATCTTGAAAGCCGGTGAGGGCGTATACCTTCTGGCCAACAGAGACATCTTCGATTCCAGACCATTTGGCGGCGGGAAACGGCCTCTGGCCGTCGATCTTCAGAATAGCAAAATTGAGGGTGGGTTCAATGCCGACGATCGATGCCGGATGACGCCTGTCTTGTTCAACGATCTGAACGGTCGTCGTGGCGCGCAATGCCTTGGTGTCCTCGCGCACAAGCGCGGCGAAACTCGTGAGGACAAGACCTTGCGACTCCGCGATAAATCCGAGCCGTTCATCAGCCGGGGCTTCCCCGGTATCGGAGGAGGCATAACTCCGAACAATGACGATGGTTGGACGTTTCAGCGACGGATCCGATTGCGGAGGCACGCCTTGCACTAGCGTGACGGCTGCCAGGAGGGACAATGCAATCGCCGAATAGAGAGTCATTCTGGTTTGGGGCGAGGAGTGAAACTTTGCAGAAAGGGATTGTTCCCGCTCTTCTCCGGGATCTCGATGAACGCATGCTGAGTGACCACGTGGCACTGGTTGCAGCTCTTAATGAGTGACGAGAAGGCCTCCTTGGATCGAACAGAAACTCCTTCCAAGGAGGCCTGCTTATCCTTGGCGAGAGCTGCTTGAAGCGCCTTGTAAGTGGGCGTGGCAAGCCGGTCGACGAGCAATGCTACGGGCTGCCCACGGTATTCGGGCACGTCGGTCTTGATGTCTTCTAGCGCTTCCAGAGATTCATAGAGATAGAACTCCGCTAGTTCACGATTGTCGTGCTCAAGCGAGAGTGCAAGCTTGTGCGTCAGTGTCTGCAGCCGGGTCATGTAGGGAGCAAGCTCGACGAAATCTTCGTCGCCGGCCGCTACTCCAGACGCACTAGGAGGCTGATGGACCGCCATGACGAATAGCCCGCAGCAGATGCCGCCGACGATGACCTTGACGACTCCGTAGCGATCGAGTCCTAGAAGCGATTCCTCTTCCACAAACCGGACCTTATCATGGCCGCCCAAGGAGTCGATCTCATTATTCAGCGCCCAAGAGATCGGCACTTCAACCGTGGCAGCTCTTTTCGAGTCGTTCGTTCACAGAACTGTGGGAGGAATTCTGGATCCTTTCCGGATACGCTGGGCGCCAAGGCAACAGCCCTTGCCCCGACCTGCCGGAACGATTTTTGCCTGAGCTGAGTCTCGTCAGAGCTAGATCGCAACCTTTTCAAGGCAAGTGACTTACGGAATCCCCGCCGCTTGGAGCCCACAGATTTTCCTGAAAGACAGAATGTTTGAATTGATCAAACGCCGACCGACGTGTTCCGAAGCCACGTTGATCGCCTTCCCAAGGTAATCCATTTCTTTGAAGGTGAACGAAAATCTTGTCACGTTTCTTCTCAACCTGGGCATTAAGAGATATGAGCTCAGTCTCCCAATGGTCGCAGCGAACGAATCCTTCCGGGTTCCCGGTCGAAATAACGAAGCATGGCAATCATCGGTGGCGACGAAGTGCCGAAACGATTCGTGGATACTGCCGGCGGAGCGGACTTTACCACGATCGTTCATCGGTATGCCGAGGCCGTCGACACTAATTGCAGCGGCAGATACGCAGCCCGAAGACAATCAAACACTCCATCGCGAAAAGTGCGATTTCAAAAAGAGAATCAACACCAAACAAACAGAAACAAAATGGTAAAAAACCTAAAGATATGGACATGGATACTCGCCGTTGGCGCCACTTTTACCTATAGTAGCGTAGGGCAGAGTCCCGTCAGCTATGACATCGTTGTCCCCGTTGACAGCATCAATGGCTCCACGAGGAACAAGGTGCTAGCAGGCGTCAGCATTCAACAGAAATCCATCAGTTCCGCGATTACTGAAGGCGCAAATTTCCCAATTGGCTCTGCGATTCTTCTGTGGGACCAAGCGGGCCAGAACTTCAATGATGTCAGCACATACTTCGGAAATGGCGTGTGGCTTCCGAATTATAACCTGGTGCCCGGAGAAGCGTTCTTCGTTGAATGCCCGGTCGTGGCCAACGTGAACTTCGTTTCACTGACGATCTCAGGACTCCAGGTCGGCGCTTCCAATGTCTTCATAGCTGGCGGCGCATTCAACGCAATCGCGTGTCCGCATTTGGGAACGGGAAACGGCCTCGCGACTGACTGGCTATGGGACCAAATTGCTCTAACAAGTCGATTCCAAGCAAACATGTGTCTTCCGACGTAGCCAGGCGACCAACTGTACAAATGGGACGTCTCTACTCAATCATGGAGTTACGCTAGCCGACCCACGGGTCCGGTAGCCGTGCCCCCCGCCCCGCAGGTTCCCAGAAATTGGCAAGGCGGTCAGACGAGTAGCGCTGGCGGCGGAACATTTGGTGGTTCGGGTGGGGGGACAGAAATCGGTCCGACCATCTCTCGCGGCGAGGGGTTTCTCTATGTCCCGGTGAACGGTAAAATCTGGTCGCGACCCAATTGGGCCTGGGGCATGTGGGTCTCCTATACGGCCTATAGTCCGTATTGAGAAACGAGTAAAGTAGAACTGGACCTACTGGGATATGGTGAAACAGCGGCACCAATGAGCCCGTAGGTGCCCTACTTTCTTCAGTTCCCGGACAATCGTACTTCGGTTCATGTCGTGTGTCCAAGGGTCTGCAAGACTCCGTAGCTCCACCCCCCCCGGTTCTCCTCTGCAGGCAAATTGAACGACTAGCGCCTCGTCGCTGTATTAACCATACAGATGTTCTGCTTGGAACTCTTCTGTTAGTTCAATGATTCTCCGCAGTTTCGCTGGGCCTTTTGTCCATACGAACGGGGTCGCGTGTCTATTATATTCATTCAGAAAATCGCCTAAAGCGCGTGTCAGACCCTTACCCGATCTGTTCGGGGTTACTGGTGGAGTAGTCATTTGTCTTGGATCACCGGCGGGCTTCCTTCAGCCACTCCTTCATCGCGGGCCAGGGCTGCCCGATACTTCTTCTTGTTCGTCCGCCGACGAATCATTTTGTGTTTCCGGTTCTTCCGCGTCCGGCCCCAGTAGAAGTCATCTCCAAGAAAGGTGAACTTCCCACTGTCATCCGGTTCCCAACGGTCGAACCTTGCCAGGGAACTTTTCTCTTCGGCCAACCGAAGCGAGAGCTTCGACACTCGCCCTTTGAGCGCTTCCAAGTAGTCTTCCGCGTCGCGCTGGTATTCGAAACCCGACCACAATGTCGTCGGCATAACGCGTGAAGATATTAGACCCCGGTGGAACCCACATGTCCTCGCCATGACGGTCATGTCGATACTGCCTTCCCCTTAACGTTACAAGGTCGGCTTCACACATCTCCCATTTACGGGGCTGCATCAATCTTCGGGAGAGTGCGAATCTCCCTGCGGCCTGCCCACTTCCTTGTCTACGCTTCACTGATGCTATTCCGCCGTCCGGGTCTGACTCCACAACAGAGCGGCTCCTGATGTTCAAGGTCTTGGTTGCGCGGTGACCGTCCGCGATTTTCAATGACTTATCTAACATCTACGCAGGACTCGGTAGTGACTACTGGCTAGGTTTTGTCACATATGGACCTTCACCATATAAGAAGCGCCTCGCTTTGCTCGGCGCACAACGTTTGAGGTGTGTCAACCCCGCTCGAGGGCACGGATGAATTGAAATGATGATCTCCAATCGCTCCCAACAGATCAATTCCACGGCGGGGCGGGGATTGATCACCACCGCCTTGTTCAACTTCATTTGTTCAGATGCTCGCGAATCCATTCAGGATCCCTTCTCAGATCGATGACCGCCCACACCGTAGCGACATCTGTCTCGAACGTGTAGTAGATCCCGTACGGGAAGATCCGGCTCAGCAGGCGGTGATAATCCTGGTAGACGACAGGATGGATACCTGCTGAAACCTTAAGCCCCTCGATGTCAGACCGCAGGCACGAGGTGAAATAGTCTCCGAGCCCCGTGTCCTGTGTCTCGTAAAACCAAAATCCTTCGTTCAGGTCGGCAAGGGCGTCATCGGAAATCCGAATCTTCGTCATGCCCGGCCTATCGTACCCTTGACGGAGTCCCAATCGTGGATCTCCGCCTCACCGTTCTTTGCGCGCTCTCGCCGCTGATCCAGAAGATCTTTGTGACGTTGCGGAATGTCACGCCGCTCAAATCGCTCCCTGAAATCGTCCCACAAGGTCTCCATGATCCGGATCTTCTGGTCGATGGGCAATTCCCGTAGTTCGGCGGTGTTCATGATGTAAGCATAGTCCCCCAAATCGGTTATTCAATCAGGCGTTCCCACGGACATCCGATCGCCTTCCGCAGTCTGGCGGCCGTCGTGATTAGAATGTTGGTTTCCCCGGCCTCGATCTTCTGGACGGTCCGGATATTCAGGTCTGCCAATTCAGCCAGTTCCATCTGGGTGATCTTCTTCTGCATCCGTTCCCTGCGCAGGTTGGCTCCGAACTGCTTTAGCTGAGCTTGGATCTGTCGTTTCGATGGCACGCCCTATTGTGCCGTAAAAAGAAATCGACGGAACGGCACAACAGGGCGTAAAAGTAGAATGGCGGCAAGCATCCACCCATGCCTGGACTCTAGGACTTTGTTGCGCTTGAGTCGTGAATAGACCTGCCCCAAGCAAGCACGAAGATCATCGACATTGATGCGCTCTGAAACGTAAGCGAGGTCATCAGCCGAAGGCAGGTCGTATCCGCGGAACCAACGTCGCCAGCTACTTTTTCCGCGATGCTGCTCAAGCTCATTAAAGCTGCCGATGCGGCAGACGAACATGGCAAAGAACGCAGCGGGAAAGACGAACGTTGGGATTTGTGGAAGAGGACGGGAGTCACTCACGTCCAGCCAAAGCTTACGGAGATGGAAGATCTTGTCGGCGTATCTGAGCAGTCTTGTTAAGATCGCTTTGGCGGTTTCTTTTTCCGGGCAACTTTCTTGCGAGTCGCTTTCTTGATCGACTTGCGTTTGC
>JANQJH010000024.1 GCA_028281705.1 Verrucomicrobiales bacterium | reverse complement strand
AATTCCGATCTTGTAGTTGTTGATTCGCTTGAGAAAACGCCCGTTGGCATGCGTTTCGTGCGTATAGTCCACCCGCAAGCGTTCGGAGGACACCATGCTGTTGGGGTAGTTCATGTAGTCGAGCAGGGGACTGGAGTCACTTTCATAGTAAAAATGAAAGAGCTGGCTCCCTCCCAGCTTGGTATCGATGGTCTTTACTCTTCCCAGCGAGTCGCGGTTCCACTGGACCCAATGTTCGTTTGCGCTGTTGTTCGTGTCCACCTTGCGTGAGGCCACACGGCCAAGGTTGTCATAGGTATACTCAAGCGCCGAATCGGGAACGTTGGGGTTGGTGATGGATTGGAGCTGGCCATCGCCCGTTCCCGTCCCGTCGATGGGGTGGTAGGCATGTGTCCAGGTGCCTGCGGTATCTGAGCGGGTAGCGACCCGATTGTAATTGGGATCATAGGTGAAGGTGACATCCGAGATGTAGACCCCGGGTTGGGTGTTTCGATAGTCGATCTTCTGGACGGCTCCGTCCTTGAAATACTTGTAGGTTATCGTGGCGGTGCCGCTCTTGACCCCGCCGCTATGATCGCGGGGATACCAGATTCTCGCGAGAATTCCGGACTCAGGCTCATACTCATAGGTGTATCGGTTCCCATCCTCAAAGCGCTTGCTGGTCACCCGCCCGTGCAAATCCCGATACCAGCTGGTCCGGTTGTTGACGCTCGGATCCGGATCATAGACCCCGCTGGTTTGGTTGCCGTCCTGCAGCCACTCGAGATCTCCGCAACTGCACCACCCGTAGCGGGTGAACATCTCATCCGCTGTGCCAGAAGCTTCGATCGTCTCTTTGAGCTGGCGGTTCCGGTTGTAGATGTAGAAGGTGAGCTTCCCCTCCCGGTCGACATAGCTCCGCAAGTCAGGGAACTGCGTTCCCGTGCCGTCCGTGTAGGAATACGTCTCCGTCGTGGAATCGGGATGCGTGATCTGGGTGACTCGATTCAGGCCGTCGAGGACGTAGTCCAGCTCGTAGCCATCACCGTCGCGATGCGTGGTGACGTAATTACGCGTCGCGTGAAAGGCAACGTTCTCGGACAGGGTCACATAGCCCGTGCCGCTTGGTTTTGTTCGCTTGATCCGGCGCAGGTAACCATCGCCGTCTTGCGTGGCACCGGAATGAGGGTCGCTATCGTATTCGGCGATCGTCTCGTGACCATTGGCATCGGTGACCTTTTCGATCTGACGCCAGCTGTTGTAGAGATAGGACGTGATTTTGCCTGAAGCGTCGGTGTAGCTGGATAAGAGCCGCTCCGTTGGGTTCGTATACGCGAGGGTGGCCAGAGTCTTCCAGGAACTCCCTTCTTTCTGTTCGATCTTCGTGATGTCAAAGTCATTGCCGTTCCCATAGGTGTATTTCGTCTGGCGTCCGAGCGGATCGATCGCGAGCACCGGGTAATCGGATCCATTGTAGGTGTAGGTTGTTGTCCGGGTGACCAAGCTGCCGGACTCATTCTTCACCACTTGATACACCGCTTCCGGTAGAGCTGTGCCGCTGGTCCCAAGGACACCGCGACTGGGATCCTGACCATGATACTCATAGTAAACACGGTAGCTCAGAGGGGCCCGCTGGCAGGCGATGATGGGAACCACATTGGTGTTCGTGGCATCCTCCACCATCCAGTGATATTGATAGGCGAGATCGGGGTCGGGCGCGCTGGGGTTGGGCGTGTCATGCATGGCCTTCTTGTCCCAGTAAAGTGTCGTGCCCTCATTTAAGTCGTAGATGTCCGCGTAGCTTGAGGACGGGCGTTCGGCTGAAACCGCGTGGTAGCTTGGATCCAACCCCGGGAGAACATCAGACCAGGAGCTTTTGTACTCGACCCGCTCAAGAAGCCCTTCAGCGTCCGTGACCTCGGTGTATTGACCGGTGATGTAGTTTCCGAACCCCGTCGTTCCCAAATCGAAGGAGATCATTCCCGATCCTGGCGTTCCCAGGGTCGTCGCAGGCGTGATCAACCCGGCGACTTCACCGCCGCTATAGTGGAACTCGGATCGGATCCCTCCGGGGTCAAGAATCGAGTAGAGCGCAGAGCCGAGATAATTGAAATAGGCGAAACGGTAATTGTCGCCCTTATCGAAGACCAAGGAGATCGTGTTGCCATAATGAGAAAATGTGAGACCGTCGTTCCCGCCAGGCAAGACCACACTGCTGAGCTTGTTGCTGGAATGATTGACCGTCAGGACGGCGCCAGAGCTGCTTCCAGAACTGTTGGCGTTGCGGATTTCGGTGATGTAGTAACGGTTGCCATAGCCGCTCTTAACGATTTCCTTTCCATACTTGATTTTCGAGCCATCACGAGCCGTTCGCAGATAGTGGGAAGGCGTCGATGGCACCCATTTCAAGGTGGCCCCACTGACGGGGTTGGGATGGTAGTTATTTCCGGAATCCCACGCATACGTTTCTTTGCGCCCGCTCGGTAGCCACAGTTCGACAGTCCCCTCGTGGCCGACCGTGGCGCTTTCCTGCATGGCGACGGCGGCCCAGTTAAAGAACCATTCACCATCTCCCAAATGGCTCATCTCCGTCCACAGCGGTTGCCGCGTCGAGGTGCGCGAATAGGTGACGACCATCTCGGCGTCGGCGCCGTAGGGGTTTTCCACCCAAATGGGGATGTCCCTGATTTGGAAGCCACCCCGGAACTTGCTCAGGGAGTACCCGGCCATCCCTCGTCCTCCACACCGATTGCAGTCATCCGGAGGGCAACCGTCGTTCTTGTTACTCAGGTAGAAATACCCGGATTGACCCCGTAGCGATTGGCCCACGGCCACCGGCAAGGACTCCAGGGCCTCCGATTCCGGCCCATCGGAAACGAGGAAGTGCCCTTCACTTTCCTGGGCGAGGGTGTCCTCGGTCACCATGAAACTCTTTTCAAAGACGGGATCTTCGATGCGGTAGAAGTCCCCGCGTTTCTCCGTCACCAGGGCAAAATGTCCTTCTTTCCAATGCACCACACTCGGAAGCGGGAGAGTCTGGCCCATCCTGCGCTTGGCCATGCGGTAGTTGAGCTTGGCGGATCGGGCCAGGTCTTCCACATCGGCGAGGCTAAACCCCTCCGGTCCCTTGGTCGTCTGGGCCAGGCGCTTGCTGACTTCGGGTTCACTGTGAAGCCTTTGGTGCAAACGATAGACGGCAATCGCCCCGCAATTGGCAGCCCGGGCCGGCTCTCGCTGGCGCAATTCGCTTGCCATGCCCACATTGAGGTATTTCGTGCGGTCGATCCCTTTGAGAGGGCGCCTTTTCAATGCCGACACAAGTCCCCCCAATTTCGCATGTTGCCCAAAATGGGCGCACAACTCGGCATACTGTAGGCCCCCATCGGTGATCAGCCGGTTCCAGTCGTGAGTTCCGAGAGGAACCTTCCGGTATTTTCCCCAGAACGCCTCATAGGCCGCAAACGCCTGGCTGAACCGCCCATGGCGATAGTGTAGGAAGCCGATATTGGCCTCAATCCACGGAGCAAAGACGCTGTCGGGGTGAGCCGCTACGTAGCCTTCCAAGACCGACAGATCATCGCGTTCCGAACGTTGCTCGAAGGCCATGAGCACGGGAACAATGGCATTTCTTTCCGATTGCCGTGTGGGCCGCTGCACTGCGAAACGCACCGGCAGGGGCGTGGAACGCTCAAACTCCCTTTCCAGGGGAATAGCGCCAAAATAATCGACCTTCAATGGATCGCGCCCGATTTCCAACTCGTCGGCGTCATGCATCCCGTCGGAATCGCTGTCTTGGCGATCTGGATCAGTTCCCGCGATTGCTTCTGCGGAATCCGTGAGCCCATCTCCATCCGAATCCTCCGCCGTCACCACGCGATCCTCGTCGGGTCCGCCATCAAAGAGGAGCGGGTTGCTCGGACTGATCGAGATGTCATCCACTGCGATGGGCGATTGGGTATGCCCCATCAGGGAAAAGCGCTGCAACCAAGCGGCGTCATCACTCCAAAAACCCAAGTCACTCACCGAGGGCGTGCCATTGACATAGATGTCCCATAGCTTGGTTCGGAAATCCTGCCTAATCGTGACGCGAGTCCAGTCGGCGGCTGCGTTCGCCTCATCGATCGGAATGGTCACGCCGGTCGGGACCCATTCGCCGTCACCTTGGCCATCGCCGTCCAGGACATGGAACTCGCCCGCATCATTGATCTTGAAGAAGCCGGCGATGGCGCCTTCCTGATCCAGAAATTCCTCGCTATCAAGAGCACCATCGGGCGTATCGGCGACGGGCTTGATCCAAAAATCACTAAAGAGCACTTCCCCTTCCAGGCCTTCCCCAAAGACCACGCTTACCTGGCCGAAGGGATCCGTGGGAGCAATGACCAAACCATGAGTGCCTTCACGGCCCTGACCAGCTTCTACCGTGGCGATCCCTTGGTTCACCTGCCAGCCATTCTGCCCGTGCAGATCGCCATTCACGTATGCCTGCGCGGGCTCAAAGGAAGCGCTGAAAACCAATTGAAGTAGTTCCTCGTATTGCGGGAAAGCGGCCGCCAACGGAATGTCTTGCCGAGGCTCTTCAACCGGGGGATTGAGTACAGGCCCGGGCGTGTCTTCTCCGAGCCTTGCGGGTTCCAGTGCCACCGGAGGGTCAGGTTCTGGTCCCGGGGCTGGAGGGGCCTTCGGCGGTTCCCCTGAGGGCCCGGAACCTGGAGTTGCCGAAGGCGGCGTTACCCCGTTCTCCGATGGCGATGCAGGAGCGTCTTGGGCGAAAAGGCAACCGCTAGTGACGATCCCGCCGCCCAGGACCGTGGTGATGAGAAGGAGCGTCAGTCTCTTGATGGAACGGATTTTCATAACGGAATTCGATAGATACGGACGGCCCACGGAAGCGTGAAATCCCTCTTGTAGGCGCCAATTGTTGAAAGCGTGTCTACGCGCCAGAACGTTAAGATTGCGATCTTTGGCTAGGCAAGTTAAAAGTTGTTTTTTTAACGTTTTCTGGCGTTGAACTGATGCCATCAAACGTCGGAATGCTCTGGCATCGTCTGGAGATCGAATGAGCTAGGGATGAGGGCGTCGAATACAACCATTCTCACTAGCGGGCAGGCGATGGCTCAAATGGCAGTGAAGGGATACCAGGTATTCTTGCCTATCATATACAGGTCATGTCCGGTCATGTCCACTCATAGAAAAAGAACGCATTGACTAGGTGATAGACCTTAGTCACGAACGACTAGAGACGATATTTGGCTAGCTCTTGGAGACTGGGAGTCGCGTGTAGCCGGAGATCGTTCGGTGCCCTCCGCGGCGGGCCTGTTCCTCGTCGAGCGACCAGGTCGGTGCGGGGAACGTTTCAAGAATCCATGACAGAAGAAAGGCGCAGGCTTCATGGATGATGGGAGAGCCGAGGCAGGCATGACTTCCCATGCCCAGGCTGAGATGCGGAATGGCCTCGGCATGTGGGCAATGGGTGAGAGGAGAGGTCACGATCGAGGCGATTTCCCGATTGGCCTCGTCCAGGGCGAGGGCGAGGCGATCACCCGATTTGAAGGTGCGATCTCCCACGTTGATCGCCGATGTGGCGATGCGGTAGATGACTTTGGCGGGTCCGGCGATGCGGAGCAGTTCACTGATGGCTCTTCGGGCTTCAGTGGCATGTGGCTCGACGGGATCGCGGAGGAAATTCGCTGCCATTTCAGGTGTGGTGTAGAGCAGGTGCATGGCATTGCCTAACAACAGGGGAAGCGACGTCGAAACGCCGACGAAGAGTTGGACGCAGGTGGCGACGAGTTCGGATGGGGAATAGGGGCCGTCGGTGAGCGTGTCGAGCAAGGAGCCATGGTGGGCGTGCTGACTGTCACTCTGCAGGCGCTCCAGGAAGAAGGCGGCGAGCACTGACGTGCCCTGATGGGCATGGTTCTGTGAGTGCGTTTCTCCAGGTGCTTCTGCTCCTAACTGAAACACGGCTTGGGCTGCGTGGTCGAGTTCTCTCAATTGGGGGATGGAGAGTTCTTGTTCGCCTGCGATCAGTCTGGCAGCCAGTTGCCGGCACCAGGGTTGAATCAGATCACCGGCGAGGTCGAAGGAAGATTTCGCGCGAAGTTTCTTTCGCAGGATGCACTCGGCTTCGGCGCGCATGATGTCGCGCAGCCAGGGGCGGCAGAGGTGGAGCGTTGAGGCGATGTGCTGGCGGAGGCCGGCGATATTCGGATCGGGGGGAGCGGACGGAACATCGGGTGCCGATGGAGCGCGACCTCCGGAAGCGGAGAAACGGTCGTCCTGAAGGACGGAGACGACATCGGTGTAGGAGCGGACGAGCCAGGCGGCGTGTTCGTCAGACCAGACAACGGGATCGGTGGAGGCCATGGCGATTGCCCCAGTTTGATCTTGCTACCAACGGCCTTGGAGTGGAGTCGGTGTTTGTGCGAGGGATTGCTGGCGGGCGATGCGCACCAACTCCTGGCCACGGAAGGAAAAGACGGGCATGAGACCGAGCTGGATGAGGGTGGCGACGTCACTCTCTGCCAGGGTGGGGAAGGTGCAATGCTGTTGCTCGACGCGGTCGCCGAGTTTGAAGCAATGGGTGGGGATATCGTCCAGCGTATCGCGGATAGAGGATCGCAGGTTCCAGCCGGCTTCTTCGTAGGCTTGGCCGAAGAGGCAAGCGAAGATCCACGCGGGGTTTCCCCAGAGATAGGCATTGGGCTCGGGAGGCGATCCGATGATCTCCTCGAACGCGGTCGAATCGATGGCGTCGGTGGTCTTGCCGTAGGGACGGCGCAGCATGAAGCGGCCGTAGAGCAGACCGCCCATGGCGGCTTCAGGTTGTTGTCGCAGGTTTTCCCACAGGGGATGACTCGCGGCTTTCTGCAGAGTGTCGTCCGCCGCGGCGACGACGGTGGCCTGGGCCGCTCGTGCCAGTGTGAGGGATCGCTGAAAGGCGATGATGGATTTTTCGTCGAGGCTGACGGGATGGTTGAGGACGATGAGTGCCCAGGGTTCGGCCCCGTGGGTGTCTGTGGTTTGCTCGATCACCATGCGGTAGAATGCGGATTGCATGATGTGCGCCGCATCATTCATCTCGTCCAGCCACGATTGGGGCGACAAGTTGAGGAGGAAGAGTTTGATGGACACGCCGGTGTCGAGGCGATTGAGGAGGAGATCCAGACCGCGCCACGTGGCTTCCAGCTTTTGAAACTGTGGGTGATGGAGGATGGTTCTGAGAATGCCGGCGATGGCGCCGTCGACGACGGCGACCAGATCGTCACGCTGGGGATCGATCTGTGGGGTGGTATTGGGCCCGACAATGTCGCGGATCAATTGATCGGCGATGGACTTGGCTTGAGCGGGGCCGCTCATGGGCTTGCGTCCTAACAAGCGCTCGATGTCGCTCATCTTCTCAGCGGGGGGCGCTTGGTCTCCTCCCTTTTCGGATTGCTGGTCGCCGGCAGCGGAGTCGGCTTGCCAGATAGGCCAGGATTTTACGGTACTCGCGGCTTGTTCGAAGGTGGCGGGGTCGAGGAGTTCCCGGCGAATCCGGCAGAAGGGAGCAAAGATCTCGAGGTTTTGGATGAGATGGTCGGGGTGAAAGTCCTCGAGACGACGGAAAGTCAGTTTGAGTGCGGATTCGCCGACGGTGATATCGATGCGTGGTTGCAGGCGCTGCATGACATCGTCCCGATTGTCCGGATGTACTTCAAGTGGCCGTTGGCTCACGGCGGCAGAACCGAATTCGTCGATGAGGAGGATGCGAAGGGGCGTGGTATCGACCAAGTCGTCTCGATTGGAACTGGCGCCCAAATTGAAACCAAAGTCGATCTTGTTGTCTTCTGTCATGGCTCAGATGGGTAGATGAACGGGATTGCTCACACGTTTGCTACGAAGCGGCTTGATGGAGAAATGGTGGGTGCGAAGACGAGACCGGTTTGGGTTCGGGTGAGGGAAGGCTCAGGCGATGTTGGCGATGCGAAAGAAGCCGGCTTGCACAAGAAACGGTCGAATTTGCGGACCCCAGACGTTGTCGACAAAGATCCGCTGTCCTTGGGTGAGCTGGCCGCCGGGAAGGTTTTCGATTGGCTCCAGGCTGGGATTGTAAGTTTGCCGGATCTGGCGAATGGACGGCGAGGTGCGCTCCAGCTCTCCGATGATTTGGTCGAAGAGATAGGATGGCGGCAGGCGCGGAGGGGGGATGAACGACGGTTCCGCGTCGGGAGCTTCTTCTTCCGCATCGTCGTCCCCAGTTGCATCCGAGGATTCGGAACCGTCATCATCATCATCATCATCTTCTTCCTCATCGTTGCTGACCGGAGGGTCATGCCGCTCGGGTGGCGGGGGCGGGCGGAGCGGATCGATGTCGTTGAGGATGCGGCGGTCGAAGGGAGGGAGGAGTTTGTGGCAACTGATGCGCGCGGGGGTGGTGGGAGCGCAGAAGGCCTCGTAGAGAGCGACGGCCTTGGTGGCTGAGGGCAGGCTCTTGAAGTCTCTGGCCAGGTAACAGAACACGGGATCCATTTGGATGGAGAGGACGCAGTATTCCAGGAAATCGATGAGCGGTCGGCCTCCGGAGGAGAAGGTGGCGTTGAGGTCGACGGCCATGAATGAAACGATGAGTGCGGTGCAGTGCGAGGACGGATTCTAGCGGACCCGCTTGATCCCATTGAGGAACGTTCTGGAGTGTGCGTGAGACTTGGCGGCTTCCTGCAAGAGGGCGATTCCTTCCCGGGAGTAGTCCCGCCCATCGTTATAGGGAGGCAGGCGCCGCATCATCCAGACGCCCTTCCACCCCTTGCGGGCCGCCCGGTTGTTGAATCCGCTGAACTCCTTGCGAATCTGGGTGAGCGCTTCCGGAGAGGGACGCGTGATCTTCCGCTCGACGTAGAGACCTTGGAGCGTGGAATAGCCGGCATCGAGTTCACGAATCTTCAAAGCGCGTACCGCGAGTCCCTCGAGTTCTCGGTGCGCCCCTAGCTTTTGCGCTTCGAGCATGTACCTCTTGAGGAACTTGGGGTCCTTCCATTGTTGATCCAGGTTGGCCCGATAGAAAGCGATCCCAGTGGGCTCAGCCTCGCCTAACAAGCTCTTGGCTTTGGGGAAGTCCTTGGCCAGGGATTTGAGTTCGTTTTCCACACCCTGGGCACTCTTGAGACCGTTGAGAATGTTTTCGATGTCACGCCCGTAGGCGCGCTTCCAATCGCTAGTGCGGTTGCCGAAATGGGTTCCCTTGAAGCGGAGGAACGCTTGTAGCGCTGCCCGGGGATTGCTTCGCCCCATGTTCACGGCCTCCGTGTGTTCTTCAAGATGGCTGAGTTTCTCCAGCGCTCTGGCGGCGGCGGTGACGCCGTTTTGCACCAGCTCATCGAGGAGCGCGCGATTGTTGCCGCGGTTGAGACCCTGTCTCTCGATGAGGGCCACGGCCTTGGACCCCAGAGTCTGCCAGGGATTGGGAATCCGACCGCCAATGGCCGTTTTCCGGTAGGCGAGCCAGCGGATGAAATCAGGAACGGATTCGGCGTTCACCGCCTCGCGCGCCTTGGTCTCGATGATCTGCGCCACGGCGGCCTTCTTCTTGGCGGGATAGCGTGAGGCCATGGCGGCCGATGGGGCACCCCCGGGCGAGGCGTAACGGGCTGCAATGGCCGGCCG